>CAMZNW010000044.1 GCA_947313935.1 uncultured Mollicutes bacterium | reverse complement strand
AAAGTTACTTCCAAAAGTAAAATTTGAAGAAGAACTATGCTAGAACAAAAAAATAAAAGATATTATTTCTAAAGAATTATTATTTATTCTAGAAGAAAATCTTAATTTTACTAATCGTTATGAAAATCAAATAGAACATATTTATCCGCAAAAATCATCCGAGAAAAAATGGCCGTCTTTTTATAATGATGAAGATTATAGGCCAAAAGATTTTATTGATATGATTGGTAATCATGTTTTGATTCCCAAAAGTGTAAATATACAAGGTAGTAATAAGTCTTTTAAAGAAAAAAAGGAAATATATAATAATGAAAAGGGAAAAATGCAAGATTTTATAGAGATAAAGAATATCATGAAAATGGATGATTTCACACCAAAAGAATTAAAAGAAAAAAATAAAGAATATGCTAGAAAAATAGCAGTATTTTTAAAAGATAAAGGTTTGTTACGTAAGGATAATTAAGAGTAGGATGAAAGTGACTAGTTAGGAGAATATAATGATATATAATGATAAATGTAGAGGTAATAAGTTAAAAGATTTTGATATTATTAAAAAAATAAAAAATAATACTAATTTAAAAATATTTATATCAAATTTTAATTTCAAATTATTTGAAGAAGTTATAATGATAGATAAAGATATTTTTCAAAATAAAGAGAAAATAGAAATCATTATAACTAGTTATAATTCTAAAGAAGTATTAGGATTTTTTAATACAATAAATACGTTAAATAAAGAAGAATTAAAAAATGAACTAATTAAATTATATTTTTATGATGCTAAAGAAATAAATTCAGAAACAAAAATAATAATTAAAGAATTATTAGACAATAAAATATTAGATATTAAAATTGGTAGAACTAATAACAAAGAAACATTATTAGATAATATAATTATTTGTGAGAATAAATTTATAATAGAAGGTTATTTTAATATTGAAAATAAAATTATAAATCCCAATGGAAATTATTATTATTCAGAAAACAATAATTTTATATCAAAAAATTTGTCATTATTTAATAGTAATTTTGCAGATTCATATCCTTTTACGAATAACAAGTTTGATACAAAAAGTTTAGAAAAATTTTGTATATATGAAATATTAGAAGATTTATTTAAAGAAAATGAATCTAAAATAAAATTAAGGGATTATCAACTAGAAGCAATTAACTTATTAAATGATAATCAATTTAATGGAATATTACAATTAGCAACAGGAACTGGAAAAACTATTACAGCATTAATGGCAGTTAAAGAGTATATTGATTTGAATTTTAATTATAAAATAATCACAATTATTGTACCATACAAACATTTAATATCACAATGGAGAAAAGAAATTTATAATATTTATCGTGGAGACGACAAATTAGCAAAATATAATTATAAAATTATTGAGTGTTTTTCTGAAAGTACAGATGATGATTGGGAAGACAAAATAAAATATAATATTGATAAAGAAGTAGTAGATGAAAAATATATATTTTTATTATTTGTAGATAAATCATATTATGAATATATAAAAAAAAATCGACAAATATTAAGTTCAAAAAAGTCTATTTTAATTTATGATGAAGCTCATAATATTACTAAAAATAATTTTAATAGTTTGAAGGATGTATTTGAGAGTAAAGTGGCAGGTTCAGCTACAATAAATTCAGAAGATAATGAAAAAAACAATATGATTAATAAATTTTTTGAAGGAATGAATTATGAGTATTCATTAACTAAAGCAATTGAAAATAATTTTTTAGTTCCTTATGAGTACAATTTTGAAATCATAGATTTAAATACTGATGAAATAAAGCAATACAAAAAAATAATAGAACAAATTAAAGAATTAAAAAATGTAAATGCAAATGGAGATAAATATTTCGCATTAAAAAAAGAAGAAGAAGAATTGTTTTCAAAGGCAACAAAAAAAATAGTGAAATTTAAAGAACAAATTAATCAATTAGAGGATATTTCTAAAACATTAGTTTATTGTAATCCTGGAAAAATAAATAATATAAAATATATTGAATATATTAAAAATGAAATAAAAGATGTCAAGTTAAATTGTCAAATATCAAAAATTACAGCAGATGAAAATGTAGAAGAGAGAAATAAAATAATCCAAAAATTTTCGATAGGTGAAATAGATATTATAACAGCAATTAGGTGTTTAGATGAAGGATATGATATACCAGCAATTGAAAAAGCTTTTTTATTACATTCTAGTGATTCAAATAAAGAATATGTACAAAGAAGAGGGAGAATTTTACGAAAAAATAAAAATAAAGAAAAAGCATACATTTATGATTATATAATTCGAGTAGATAATGAAATTCCAGATCGTGAAAAAAATCGTTTTGAAGAATATCGAAGTTGTGCATTAAATAAAGAAGATTGTTTAAGAAAATGGAAAGAAATAATAGGAGAATAATAGAAAATAAAAAAAAATTAAGTGAAATATTATTTAAAGATAATAAAATAGTAATACCAGAATATCAAAGGGAATATAGTTGGGGAAAAGAAGAATTAGATGTATATTTAATGGATATTTTAAAGGATAAAGAGGAAGGAAATGATACATATTTTGGTGTTATATTTATGTATAAACCTAAATATGAAAATAAGTTATATTTAGTAGATGGACAACAAAGAGTTACAACAACATTATTATTTTTGAATGTTATAACAAATTTATTAGAAGAACAAATGGTTAATAAAGATAAAATATTTTTGTATATTAATGGCGAAAATAGATTTTATTCTGAAAATGAAAAATTAAATAAAGCATATTTAGAATTATTTTATCAAAACGCAATATTAGAAGAAGAAGAAATTAGTAATGAACAATTATTAATTAATAGTATTAAAATAAAAGAATTATTAAAAGATAAGAATATTCATGAGTTAGAAGAATTATATAATTATATTATGCAAAAAATATTTATTAGTCCAATAATAGTAGATGATTTAAAAGAATCAATGAAAATATTTATGAAATTAAATGCTCGTGGTAAAGAATTATCGGCAATAGAAATTATTAAAGCATTATTATTTAGTTATATGTATAGTAATGGTGCTACGAATAAAGAAAATACTTATTTAAAAAATAAATTTAATGATATTGTGTACACATCTGAATCAACTAAATATTCTAACAATATTAAAGAGTTAAAAAATAATTTACGATTATATATAATTATGAAAAATAATAATGCACATAAAAGGAAAGAATTACAAGTCGCTAGTGCAGATAAAATATTTGCTACAACTTACATGGAGCTGTTAGAAAAAGAATTTAATTTATATTCTTATGAAGGAATGAAAAATTATATTGAAGAATTTGAAGATTTTACTAAATGTTATATTTGGTGGAATACAAAAATGATAAAAAGTTATGAACAATTATCAAGAAATTTTCTTATGGAACGAAAATATCGAGATAAATTTAAGGAAATAGAAAAAGCTAAAACAAATAGTTACGCTACATTAATATCTTTTTCGATAGAAGATAAAGAATTAGCAGAATATATGTATGATAAAATTTTACAAATATTTTCAGTTATAAATGCTACAAAGTTTTATTATCAATTAATACTAGAACATCGTACTACTAAAATAGATTTAGGAGGAATAGATAATAAAGAAGCTGAAATTTATAAAGCAATAACTACAGCAGATAAAGAAAAATTTAAAGAAATAGTTGAACAAAAAAATTTCAAAGTCTCTAAAAAAGAATTAGAAGAATTAAAAAGTTATTTACAAAATTCTAATTTAGAATTAGAAGATCCAAAAAATTATGAAATGTGTAGAAAAAGTATTATTAATATAAAAGAAGAATTTATAATGGAACAAAATGTTTAAAAGACAAACAAACGATAAATTTTTGGAAATTAAACAAGAAATAGAACAAGTATATTTATTAGATGATATTCCTTGGATTATTGGATATAGTGGTGGAAAAGATTCTACAGTAATGCTTCAATTAGTTACTGAAGTATTAGTAAATTTAGCAGGGCAAAAAAAAGCTAAAAAACATGTATATGTAATCTCTTCAGATACATTAGTGGAAAATCCAGTTGTAATAAATAAAACTAAAAAATCAATCAAAAATATTAATGAATTTTCGAAAAATAATAATCTACCATTAAGTGCTCAATTAATCTATCCTAAAATAAACAACACTTTTTTTGTTAATTTAATTGGCCGCGGGTACCCAGTACCTCTCCAAGCATTTAGGTGGTGCACGGATCGAATTAAAATTAGTCCAGCAAATGATTTTATTCTTAACAAAGTAGCTGAAAATGGAGAAGTTGTTTTACTTTTAGGAACACGTGAAGAAGAAAGTATTTCAAGAAAAAGATCAATGGATAAACATAAAATAAAAGGAAGTATTTTATCAAGTCATGGTTCAATAAAAAATGCATGGACATATCCTGTAATTGCTAATTTATCAGTTAATGATGTATGGGATTATTTATTAAAAAATAAAAATCCATGGGGCGATGATAATGAAGATTTATATGCTTTATATCGTGAATCTACTTTAGATGGAGAATGTCCAATAGTAATTGATCAAAGCACTAAAAATCAACAAACATGTGGTAATTCAAGATTTGGATGTTGGACATGTACAGTTGTAAAAACAGATAAATCTTTAACAGGATTTATTGAAAGTGGAAATACATGGTTAAAACCTTTTTTAAATTATCGAGATGATTTAGTTAAAAATCGTGATATTCAAGAAAATAGAAAATTATTTGATAAAAATGGTAATTTAAAATTAGTAGAAGTTTTTATTAAAAATAATGAAATAATTATTCCTTCAAAACTTGAAAGAAAAGAAAAAAGATATAGTTTGAATTCAAAAAAAATTATGAGTAAAGAAAAAGCAATAGAAGAAATAAAAAAAACATCTGAAAAAGATGTAGATAATTTAATTATAAAAAAATATGATAAATATTATCGAATTGGGCGTAGTGGTTATACTTATGAACATAAACAAAAAATGTTACATGAATTATTTAAAGTAGAAAAAAATATTCAAAAAAAATTACCAGAATATAAAATAATTTTAAAAGATGAAATAATTGAGATTAATAATATTTGGAAAAAAAATGGAGAAATTGAAATAAGTGCAATTGAAATTTATAATAAATATCATCAAGATGAGCTTCTTGATGAAGAATATAGCAATATTAATTTTCAAGTACTAAATAAGTTATGTGAAGAATATAAATTTAATCAAGATACTTTAAATCAAATAATAAATAATACTAAATTGACAATTAATTTAGATAATCGTAATAGTAATGTGAAATTTATTAATAATAAATTAACAGAACATAAACTTTTAATAAAGGGATAAAATGAAAATAAATAAAATTATGTTAGATAATATCGGGTCTTATGAAGGTAGGCATACTTATAATTATAATACTAAAAAAAATTTAAATGTAATAATAGGTGAAAATGGAGCTGGAAAAACAACATTATTAAATGCATTAATTTTTTGTTTTTTTGGAACTCAAATGTATGGTTCTACACAAGTTACAAATGAATATAGAGATTATATTGTAAATTTATTAAATTGTAATACTAAAAAAAATAAAATGAGTGTAGAAATTGAATTTTATCATTTAAATAACACTTATATATTTTTACGTCAAATCGAATTTTCCAAAGATTTAAAAAATTTCAAAGAAAATTTAAATATAAAGATAAATGGTATAATAAATAATAATTTTAATATTGAAGAATTTTTTTCAAAGGATTTAATAGAAGCCTTTTTTTTTAATGGAGAAACAATATTAAATTTAATTGATAATAATAAAATTAATCAATATGTTACTAAGTTAATAGATATAACATTTGATTTTAAAACTTTTAATCTTTTGGAAAAAGATATTAATAAAGCAATTAATGGAGATTATAATAAAGATGCTAGTTTAAAATATAAGCAATTAAAAAAAGAATATGATAGTTTAATAAGAACAGAAAAAAATATTAAACAAAGTGAGGAAAAACTAGAAAAAGAAATTAATTTGAATTTATCAAATATTACATTAATTGAAGATAAAATGAAGCAATTAGAATTACTAAATAACACGGAGTTAAATGAATATTTAATTAAAGAAAAAAATTTGAAAAATAAAAATATAAAATATATGGAAGAATTAAATAAATTTTGTACAACTGAGTTATTTTTATTTTTACAGCAAGACGTTTTAAAAAGAAAAAAAGATAGATTAGTTTTTTCTATTGAAAATAGAAAGAAGAAAATTAATAAGTTTTATAAAGATTTAGATAATAATTTATATATGGATTTAGATGATATGATTTCAATTGTTTTAGAGCAAAAAATATTACAAAAAAACAAAGAAAAAGATGAACTTGAGATACAAAAGATAAATGAGTTAATAGAAAAAATAAAAATTAATAAAAATCAATTGAATAAAATACGGAGTAAACTAAGTAAAAATAAAAAAGGTTTTGAACATATAAATTATAATGATAATTTAGAATATTTTAAAAAATTAAAAATTGAAAATGAAATGAAATTAAAAAACTTTCAAAATGAAAAAACAAAAAATAAAGAAAATCAATTAAAATGTGTGAATGAAATTCAAGAAGAGGAACAAAAAATTTTAGAAAACACGTTAATTAAAAATTCTATTTTAGAGAAAAAAAAATTATTAAATATAATTAAACAATATAATAGTAAACAAAAAGAAGTTGTATATAAAAAACTTTCTATCGAAGTATTAGATATTTTAAATAATCATTTGTTACGTAAAGCAAATTTACTTGAACGAGTTATAATAAAAGAAAATGAAATTAAACTTGAATTTGAAAAAAATGAAGTAAATTACAATAGTTTTTCTTCTGGGGAAAAGCAATTATTAATATTTTCATTTATTTTAGGAGTTATCAAAATATCAAAGTTGGAAGTACCATTAGTTCTTGATACATTTATTGGGAGATTAGATAAAACCCATACTAGAAATATTTTTGATTATTTTAGAAATGAATTAAAAAATCAAGTAATCATTTTAACAACTAATCAAGAGTTTTCTTATGAAGAATATGACTATATAAAAAATGATTTAGCAAGTATTTATACGCTTGAAAATGATGGCTATACAACAAAGATAAAAGAAGGTTATTATGAGGATTAAAACATCAAATAAAACACTGATATTACTAGAAGAATATAAAAATTTATTAGAGGTTGATTCAAATGCAAAAGTTTTAAAATTAGCGATAAATGTTTGCTTTGCATCTAAATGTAATAAAATAAATAAAAATATAAAAGAAGATGGTTTTGAAATAGATACATTAATAATCTTTGGACTAGAAAATGATTATTATCAAGAATTAATAAAAGAATTTTATAATATAAATCAAGAAGATATAACTAAAGTGCATTATTTAAATTTAATTGAATATGGAATGGAATATTTACAAAGTTATATTCAACGTGCTAAAAATGATAAAGTAGAACTTATTAAATTGTTATTGGAGGATATTTAAAATGTATTTAGATAATGCAGCAAGTACAAAGATGCATCCAGTAGTAATAAAGTCTATGCAAGGGATAAGTTATGCTAATTATAATAGTAAATATTATAAAGAAGCAAAAGAAATAAAAAAAACTATTAATCAAGCAATTGATGAAATAGCTATAAATTTAAAAATAAATAAAGAGAGAATGGTATTTACTTCTGGTGCTACAGAGAGTAATAACTATATTATAAAAGGAATATATAATAAATATTCAAATGCGCATTTTATAACATCAACAACAGAACATAAGAGTGTATTAATGGTATTTAAATATATTGAAAGTTTAGGTGCTAATGTAAGTTTTATTAATCCAGATAAAAATGGAGTTATTACTAAAGCTATAATTGAAGCAAGTGTTCAAGATGATACAAAATTCATTTCAATAATGTCAGTTAATAATGAAACTGGTATTATTAATGAAGTAGAAGATATTAATGATTATTGTCATAAAAAAGAAATATTATTTCATACAGATGCTACACAAGCTTTAGGAAAAGTAAAAATAAATTATGATCAATTTGATTATGTATCATTTTCTAGTCATAAAATATTTGGTCCAAAAGGAATTGGATTAGCAATTATTAGTGATAAATGTAATATTGTTCCTTTATTACATGGTTCAGAACAACAAAATAATCATCGTAGTGGAACGTTACCAAATGAGTTAATAGTAGGATTTAGTAGTGCGATTAATTTAGCTATAACAAATATTAATAATAATATTAAAAAAATAACAAAGTCAAAAGAAATTATTTTAAAACAATTAAAAGAAAGTTTTGGAGAGGACTTAGTAATTAATTTCCCTAAGAATACAGTTAATAATATTATTAGTATTCAAATAAAAGGTGAAATAAATAATATTATATTAGAAAATAATAAAGATATTATTGGAGCAAGTACTGGTTCAAGTTGTAGTATCACTCAACCAAGTTATGTTTTAAAAGCATGTGGTTTTACACAACAAGAAATTAGAACGACAATTAGACTTAGTTTATCACCATATGACGAAATAAACTTATAATATTTTTAAAATTTAGATATATTAAATTATAACTAAAGTAGAATAATAAACCTTAACAAATTTAGTTAAGGTTTATTTTAATACATGATATAATAATAGATAGAATAAAAAAATTGTTTTTGAAACTTTTTATTTTAAATTTCATAGTATGATGTAAATCAAGATTAATAAGGAGAATTATGCAGGTATTAAAAAATAAACAAATAGGTAAATTAAACAAGGTATACATAGTATTCACATTTGTAGTACTACTAA
>CAMZNW010000043.1 GCA_947313935.1 uncultured Mollicutes bacterium | reverse complement strand
TAATAATATTGATTCTTATAAAACTTCAATTAAAATTATCAAGTATATAAAAGAAGAGTTGTAAAAGGAAGGGTAATTGAGGTTTTGTGTGATTATAATTGATTTAATACTTTTTTTAGCTCTTCTCATTCCTTTTGACACACAACTTTTTAGAAGATAGATGTATTATAATATTAATATGAAAATAATAATTCAATCTGCAAATATTAAACATTACACCCATGAGAAAGCACTTAATGAAAGAGGATATATTCTATGATATTTTCCCATCAATATAAAAATAGAAAAAGGAGACATATTAATACCTTATTTTAATGCTGAAAAAAATATAAAATTTTTTCTTAAAATAACTAAGGTATATGACTCTATAGATTTTCTTACTGACGAAATAAAAGAACAAGAGAGAAAATATTTTAAAGACTATGATGAAAAATTTGAATGATGACTTAGCAAAACAAAAAAAGTTCTAAGAACAGAAAAAATAACTATGAAGGAAATTTCATGATCAAAGGAGGATATTGGTATAACAAGTAGACTTCAATCATTTGAATATTTGAAAGAAGAGTATAGAGATAAAGTATTAAATGCAATGGGTATAAATACCTCTATTAAAAATAAAAAAAGTAAATTAGATTTAAGATGAATGAAAGCAGTTGATGAGTTATTTAAATATAACAAATTTACTAATATAAAAGAAATAATTGATGATCCATTAATAAAGAAACTAGAAAAGATTGAGGGAGGAGAATACAAGGATTTATATCATAGCATACAAACAAATCTTGCTAAGTATTCAATAGAAGAAAATGGAGAATGAACAAATGAAAATATAATTAAGAAATGAAGCTTGTAAATTAAGGAAAAAGGATATAATGCATATAAAAAAAATGATAATTTTGATCAACAACTAGAAAAGTTAATTTCTGAGAATGTTAGTAACAAAATAAAAGATAAAAAGAAATTAATAAAATATATTACAATTAAGAATCAAGAAGAATTATCAAAAAAAAAAAAAAACAAAAAAGAAATAGTTGTTAGTGAATCAACACAAAAAATATATCAAGAAGAAAAAGTTCTTTACATTAAGAAAAGAGATGATAAATTTGTAAGGCTAGCAAAAGAAATGTTTTTCATCAAAAATCCTAATGGAGAATGTCAAGAATGCGGATATTCTTTTATCAATGAATCATATAATAAATATATAGAATTACATCATAAAAAACATTTTTCCAAAACAAAAGAATTAAAAAAAGGATATAAAAATCTTGATGAAATAAATAAGGACTTTAAATTCCTTTGCTCTAATTGCCACACAAAGGAACATTTAAAAAATTAAACAGAAGAAATTAACATGAAAAAAAGAGAAGTAATAATAAACAATGAACTAGTATTAACAACAATTAATCATGAAGGCGAAAGCCAAAGAGACAAAGAATGAATTATGAGACAATTTATTAATGATGTAGAAACTGCAATGTTAATTGGTTCATCAAAAGGAAATAATAATAATAAAATATACGAAATAAAAATTAAAGAAAACAACTTCTTTTTTATTTTTGATACCACAGATTCTGGAGGAACAGAAAAAAGAAGAAAAGTATCAATTCC
This sequence comes from uncultured Mollicutes bacterium, assembly GCA_947313935.1. Classification (GTDB taxonomy): domain Bacteria; phylum Bacillota_I; class Bacilli_A; order UBA3375; family UBA3375; genus CAMZNW01. The sequence continues at coordinate 1,033 of CAMZNW010000043.1, read as the reverse complement.
TTTTTCATGAAAAACCCTTAAGGATCACATAAAAAATAAAACTTCAATTTTTATTGTAGATATTTATAGACCCCTAGACAACAAATACAAACCTGAAGAAAATAAACATGTATGATTAATTATTGATCCAAAAGAAATATACTTAAGCAAAGTGGCACTAAAAGAAACTAAAAATGATAGTTCAAGATGAATTGAAACATCTATAATACTAGATGTTTTAAAAGGGAAAGAAATAATTGAAAATAAAAAATGCAATGTAGTTGCAGTGAATAAAAATCATATTTCAAATTTCATAAATGATAAAAAACTTGTTAGTAAGTATTATTTAATGAATGAATTAAAAAAATATTCTGAAGTATTTCTTACAAGTGAAAAAAATAGTATTGAAAATTTATCTTCAATAAGGAATAATTTTAGAACCCTTCTTTTAAAATTAGAAAATAATAATTTAATTTTTTCACAAATAAAAAATAAATCGTTGTTAGTAGCAAGTCATATACACTCAGTAGAAGATATAAAAAATGATAATAAATTAACAAAAAAAGAAAAAATAGAACAAATTTCCGACCCGTTTAATGGTTTGTTGATTCCGGTAGGTTTAGACAAATTATTTGATAAGTATCTGATTACTTTCAATGATAATTGAGAGATAATTATTTCAAATGAAGTTAGTATTAATGAAGTAAAAGAATTATGTGGAAGAGAAATTGAAGGAAGGTGAATCATAAAAAAAGACTCTGAAAAAAGTTTGAAGTATTTATCTTTACATAGAGAAAAAGCATTCAAAAAGCGTTCGTATCTTCTAAATAATTAGACAAAAATAATTTGTCTAATTATTTAACCTATATAATTAATGTATGAAATATATAGATTTATATGCAGGTATTGGAGGTTTTAGACAAGCGCTTGACTCACAGGGTCATACTTGTGTTTTTTCAGCGGAAATAGATGGTCAAGCAATCCAAACTTATGAAAAAAATTATAAGGGTAAGGCAGCATTTGATTTAGACTCACTTCAAGAGATGTCTGATAA
>CAMZNW010000042.1 GCA_947313935.1 uncultured Mollicutes bacterium | reverse complement strand
CCATGACTCAAATAAAATACACCTGTATTTACAAACCATGCTCTTTCTGCAATTAAAATACATGAAATGATATACATCTCTTCTTCTTTAACTATTTTAGCCGAAAAAGGAATTTCTGGTTTATCACAAACTACTTCCATTTCATTGTTATTATACATTAATAAAAATTTTTTCCCCACATTATAATCAATTAATAAAGCTATTTCCAATTCATTTAAAAGGATATATTTACTATCTTTTGTAGGTTCTTTAGAATTTATTAAACTAATCAATAATGAGACATTAAATTGGTCTGATGATTTTATATTATTAATATTATGTATAAAAGAAAAATCTTTGGCATAAATAAATTCTTCTTCTGTTTCAAATCGTTTAGCAAACTCAAATATATTTTTGATTCTTATTTTTCTTTTTCCTTTAATAATATTTACACCCATTTTAATATCATTATTAATTAAATACAAGACAATTTGAAAATTTATTTGCTCTTTATTAGCATATTCAATTGCAAAATTACGAATAAACTGTTGTTCTGTTGTAATTATTTCTTTCGATGTTTTTAATATTTTTGGACTACCATCTAATATATCTTCTACTGAAAAATTATTTAAATATATAATCATTGCAGCCATATGTGCACAATTTTTCTTCTTAAATGTTTCACAATCACATGTACGATTACCAATTAATATTGCTTGTTTTTTATTTTTTATCCATCCAAAAGTAATTGTTGTATTATGTTCTATTTCACCATCTTTAATAATTCCTATAACTGTTATGTTATCTGTCATCATATCTTGTTTTGAATCAACAAAAGTCATCGACATTTTACTACATAATTCATTTGCATAAATAAATTCTTCTTCTTCAAAATAACTTTTACCAATTACCTCTAGATTAAATATCGACATTTTACCATCCTTTTATTAATATTTTCGTAGTACTAAATAAATAACCTTAGCAATTGTTTGAGCATCTGTTCCTCGAGATAAATCATTTACTGGTTTATTTAGGCCTTGAATTAATGGTCCAATTGCTTCATAACCACCTGTATATTGCATTATTTTATATGCTATATTTCCTGTTGTAATATTAGGAAATATAAATACATTAGCTTGTCCACCTACTAAAGAATCTGGTGCTTTTATTTTAGCTACTTTTGGTACATAAGCTGCATCAAATTGTAGTTCTCCATCTACAAACATATTAAAATCTTGATTTTTTTCAATTAATTCTTTTGACACTTCTCTCATAAAATCAACATCTTTACCTATACCTGAACCTTTTGTAGAATAAGACAACAAGGCTACTTTTGGTTTAATTGAAAATTCTTTGGTCGTTTGAATTGTTTGGTTCGTTATTTCGATTAATTGTTCTTTTGTTGGATTAATATTAACTGCACAATCTGCTAATATTAATTCTTCTTCTCCTTTTTTCATTAAAAAACAACTTGATACAATACTATTACCAGGAGCTTGTTTAATAATTTGAAATGCAGGTTTGAGTATTTCTGCTGTGGAATAAACACATCCCCCTACAACAGCACTGACCTCATTAACTTCTAAAAGTAATGTTGCAAAATAATTTGGTTGTAATATTAATTTTTCTGCTTCTTCTCTACTAATTTTACCATTTCTTTTTTTTATAAATAAATCTACTAAATCCATCCGCAAAAAATTTTTAGGTTCTATTATTGAAACAAATTTGAAGATTTTTTGATGATTTTTATGTATATTTTCTATTTTCCGGGAAATTACATCTTTATTACCCAATAAGATTATTTTAATATCATAAATATATTTAAGACTTTCAATTACTCGATCATCTTCACCTTCAGGAAGAACAACACTTAAATTTTTATTTTTAATTCGCTCATGTATACTTAATACATGCTTTTCCTTCCAAAATTCTTCAACAGTCATTTATCTCCTTTTATATTATATATTATATCATTTTACTTTTTATTTTTTTTATAAATTGTTATTATCTTGTATAATATTAAAAAAATAAAAAAAACAATTCAATAAAGAATCGTTTTAATTATATTATTATACTCCTAATTTTTTAAATAATT
>CAMZNW010000041.1 GCA_947313935.1 uncultured Mollicutes bacterium | reverse complement strand
TATACTCACATTAGAACATATTTTATTTAATTAAAGAAATTTTAAATTTTATTAGATAAAATAATAAAAATTAGCGAAATCGTATGTATTACAACAATATTTAATAAAAACGCTACATAAATATGTAGCGTAAAATAGTCTTTAAAATAAAAATTTTCCATTAAATTTTAATATATGTTTTTTTGTTTACAATTCCACTATTTCATTTGATTAAAACTTAAATCCTCAACTTCAAAATTAGATTCAATTAATGATTTTATGATTTTAAAATATTTTTTCCCTTCTTCTTGATTTATCATAAATTCAGAATGATGAAAAAAATTACTATTTTCTTTCATGTTCATAAGATTATCACGATTGAACTTAGTTAAATAATTATTATCAAATAATCATTGAATATAATCGTTAAAATTCAGTTTTTCTTTTTTGTTTATATCCATTTTATTATTTCTTGAAAAAGGAATAATTGATATCTCATCCTTTTTGCTAATAGCATTAGCAACAACAATAATCGCTTTTCTACTAATTAAACCAAGAGAAGTATATATCTCATAGTAATAACATTTGTTAATTTCATCAATTAATTCATTTAATAATTTAAAATGTTCTATATCATTATTAATTTTTGGAAATTTAATTAATTCACCTAACTTTTGCCTCTCTTTTTCTTTTTTTATTACATTATCATTTTTTATAGTTTTATCTATAATTTTTGAAAAATTTTCTTCCCCTATGTTAGAACTTATAGTTTGAATAAACTCTATTAATTTTTTGGGTTCTTTTGAAAAAATATTTAAAAACTTTTCATCAAATTCTTCATCACTCATTTTATTTACTTTAAATAAAAAAATAATTAATAAATAATAAATATATTTACTATTTATATTAAATAACATTATAATACTTGTTAATTATTTTTTATTAAAAAGCTCATTATCTCAACTATCTTTTTCATCATTATCTATTAATTCATTTTTTAAATTTTTGTAATCCTCAATATAATGACAATTAGGACAAAGAAACATGAAATCTTTTTTTACTTCGTCAAAAGAATAATATGTTTTTTGTTTTTTTTCTTTTGAAAATGATTTCCTATGATGAAGTTCAATATATTTAATATTATCTCCAACTTTATCTTGAAATTTTCAAAGTTCTTCTTGATTTTTTCCACATAAATCACATACAGAATGTTGATTGTCAAGACTAAAAAAATATTCTTTAACTTTTTTTACAAAAAGTTGATCTCTAGAAAATTTTTCTATCTTGTTATTATTTTCTAAAATTTTTCTTCTTTCATCTATGCTAACAGAAAATAAAGGAACTA
>CAMZNW010000040.1 GCA_947313935.1 uncultured Mollicutes bacterium | reverse complement strand
TTTTCCTCTTGTATGATGATTAATATGTATACATACTATTTTATATTTTTTCTTATGTAAAAAATGAAGTAAACTCATTGAGTCTACCCCACCACTTACAGCGACTAAATATGTTTCATTTAAATTTAATATTTCATTATTAAATAACATCCTTCTCCTTAGGGAAAATAAATAATATTTCATCATCTTTTGATAAATGATATTGAATTCTGATTTGTCGTTGAAGATAATCTTCTTTTCCAAGTAATTTTAATTTTTCTTCACTTATATTAAATTTATCTTTTGTTTCTTTTGTTTTTTCTAAAGCAATTTCTTCATCTTTACGTAATTTAAAAATTGGATGTATTGAACTATACATTCTTAAACTACATAATATAAATATTAATATCATAACATTAGTATTAACTACTCTTAATTTTAATTTATTCATATTTATATTATATCAAAAAATACGACTAATTGTTTTTATTATGTCATACTTATATTGAAATACCAAGTAGAACATTCTAAATCTATAATTTATAATTAAATTAAGCGGAATGGTTCTTTAAATATTCTAAGTCTTATAAATAGACTAAATCATTTTATATATATATTATTAAACAATAAAATTAAAACTAAAGTATAATTATATACTTTAGTTTTAATTTTTGTATACTTACATTTAAACACAAAATAATATACTTAAATATAATAATATGCAATTATCAAATAATACTTAATATAAATCATTTATTTTCTTGACTACTTCTGAAATATTCCCATTGTTCTATTTCTTTTCCATCTTTTAATTTACAAATACCTTCCTCTGTTGAATCTATTATTTTTTTCTCAATTATTCCACCTTGTTTTATACAATATTCTGTTGCAGGATTCGCTGATTGTATATTATCATTTTTTTTATTTGAAATAATTAAAGTTGTCCATATTACTATAATGAATAATACAATTACACCTATTTTTTTCATTTTTCTCCTTTAAATAAATTTTATAATATTATAACATATTTTATATTTTATATTTATATTTCGTATATTAAAATTTTAATTCAGATATTTTTAAATTTTAATTTAGTAAAATATTAATTTTAAGTAAATCTAAAAAGATTATAATATTAATCAAATTTATAAAAAATTAATAAAATAAACCTTAACTAAATTTTTTTAAAAAAATCAGTTTATTAATTATAAATGTACAAGGTGCTGCTAAAATAATCATTATTAATGATGCAATATTTTCATTTAATATATTTAAACTTACAATATAATAACTTCCAATCGTTGTGAAAAATAAATTAGGAAATAAAGAAATAGGGAATTTTAAAAAATTTTTCATTTTAGGTTTTACTTGAAATATATAATAACTATTTAAAAAGAAAGCTATTATTGAACCAATTATTAAAGATATAAAATGAGCAGTTAGATACCATAAATAAGTTTTCAAATATATATACAATATATAATATATCAATACATTTAATACCCCTGTTATTAAAAATTTTATAAATTGTTTATTAATAACTTTTATTTTAGTAATAATATACATCATACATAGAATTATTACTATCCCTACTAAAATATAATTGCTAATTTTGTTCATTTATTTTCTTAATACTCTCTTTATAATCAATAGGTACACCTAAAGCATACATTTGTTCTTTATTAATTATATATGAATAAATTTTTTTCCCCTTTGTTATTGCATAATTATAAACTGGGCATTGAAAAAATTCTCCATTTGCTCGATCATTATTAATAATTAATTCTATAGCTGCATCAATAAAATCTTTTCCTTTTTTCCATTAATATATCCCTACAACAACTTCATCACTAATACATTTTTTAGCAATTACTCGCTTTACAATTTTATTTTTATTTGATTCAATAAAACTCCATTTAGGTTCTGCATCCGCTTCTATAAATGATAATAAACTACCATCATATTTTTTTGATTTTTCTAAAAATACATCTATTGAAAAATCTACATATTGGTCACTATTTGCAATTAATAATTGGTCATTATTATTAATAAATTCACGAATGTGTAAAATTGTCATAACTGGACCCTCAGTATAATAATCTATAATTTTAATTTTAACATTGAAATTATTTTTTATTAATGATATTTTTTCAGTTTCATTTTCAAAATCTACTTTATTCATTATTAAATAAAATATATGTTCTTGAGTAAGTGGTTTTAAATTTTCCATAACTTCATAAATCATAAATGTATTACGAAAATATAAAAATGGCTTTCTAGTTGTATATCCTTCATTTGAAAATCTTGAACCTTTTCCTGCCATTGGAATTACAATATTAAGCATAAAACTCCTTAAATTTATTTTACTAAATATATAATATTATAACACATTTCTTGACTTAATTATTAATAAATTGATTATTATATAATTCTGCATAAAATCCATTTATTTCAAGTAAATATTGATGTGTACCTTGCTCAATTATTTCTCCGTCTTTTAAAACAATAATTTTATCAGCATTTAAAATTGTTTTTAATCGATGTGCAATTACAAATGAAGTTCTATTTTTTAATACATTTTCCATTGCTCGCTGAATATTTGCTTCTGTAATTGTATCTACATTAGAAGTAGCTTCATCTAAAATTAATAATGATGGATTTGTAATAATTGTACGCGCTATTGAAAGCAATTGTTTTTGTCCTACTGACATTATACTACTTTCATTATCAATAATTGTCTCATACCCATCTTTTAAAGATATAATATATTCATGAATATTAGCAAGTTTGGCCGCATTTTCAATATCTTCTTGATTAATATTATCAATTCCATAACTAATATTGTATCCAATTGTTCCAGTAAATACTATAGATTCTTGTAAAACTATACCAACATTATTCCGTAATGATTTTAAATCAATATCACAAATGTTTATACCATCAAATAATATTTCTCCTTTATCAATATCATAAAATCGATTCATTAAATTCATAATTGTACTTTTACCACTTCCTGTAGGACCAACCAATGCAACCATTTGACCTTTTTTAACTTCAATATCAATATTTTTTAAAATTAATTGTTCTTTATAATAACCGAATGAAACATTATTTAATTCAATTTTATTATTAATTTCATTGATTTTTTTTCCATTTTCTTTATTTATAATCGTACTTTTAACATCCATCACTTCTTGAACACGTGTTCCACCTGATATCGCTAATTCTA
>CAMZNW010000039.1 GCA_947313935.1 uncultured Mollicutes bacterium | reverse complement strand
TAAGAAGATATGACACTTGAAAACTAAATTCAACTAACCAGATGAATATTACTCACTTCAAAGAGAATGTTGTTCATTTTTTTGGATGAGCACAATTAATAAAGAAAACAAATACCATAACAAACAAAGAAAATGAAAGAGATGATTTTTGATCAGTTTATAAAAAAACTTTAAAAAAAGAAATAAGGATAGTAATAATTATTGATGAACAACACTTAAATAAAAATGCGAAATCAACAGATGAATTTTTAGACATAATAAATAACATTTACAAAGATTATTTTTTTGGAGAAGAACCAATAAAACTTGAAATGTCTGCAACAATAAAAGATAAAAATGATAATAAAGAAAAAGGAATAGATCATATTGTAAAGTACTATGAAGCAGTTCAAGAAGAAATAGTAAAAAAGAATATTATTATAAATAGCGATATGTCATTTGACGAGAAAATAAATGATGAAGAACTATTGATTCATTCCGCACTAGACAAAAGAGAAGAAGTTATAAGAGCCTACAATAAAAGAAATTTACAAAAAAAAGGAAGATACCCCTTAGTTGTCATTCAACTTCCAGATAAAAAAGGGACACAAGGAGATTTATCACTCTCTATAGAAAATATAAGTAAATATGTTTTATCACATAAAAACACACATAAAAACCATGTTGCAGTTTGAGTTTCTGGTAGACACTCAACTCTTTCAGATGTAAAAATTAATAAACAAGATGTTGAAACAAATGAAGATATTCATGTATTAATATTTAAACAAGCTGTTGCAACAGGATGGGATATACCAAGAGCAAACATATGAATTAAATTAAGAAACAATATGGATAAAACATTTGAAATTCAAACTCTTGGGAGAGTTCTTCGTAATCAATTTAGAAAATACTATAATAATGAATTAATCGATAATGCATTTATATATACAAATGATGAAAAAATAAAGAGTGCAATTGAAGAAGAACATCCAACAATATCAAGTGGAAAATTAAAAATAATAAAAAAGAAAGAAAATATCATTGAAGACAAAAATGATAAATTGGTTATTGTTGACTATAAAGAAAATGAGATTGTTTTAAGTGATGTTTGAGAACCAATATTTAATAAAATAAAAGAATTAAAATCATTTAAGTTAATCAAGGATGAAATTATGAAAGATAGCAATTTAGATGTATGAGAATCTAGTTTATCAATGGGCGGAACAGTAAA
>CAMZNW010000038.1 GCA_947313935.1 uncultured Mollicutes bacterium | reverse complement strand
TTGATAAAGTAAAAGAAACAAAAGATCAAGATATTAATTCTTTGAAAGAAGAAATAGAAAAAATAAAAAAAGAAAAAAATTACAATGCTAAAGAATCTACAAAAAAGCTTACAGAACTTGAACTTAAAAAAGAAGAACAATACAATTCTTTAACTGAAAAATTAAAAACTGCTAAAGAATTTAGTCAAAAACAGTTTGAGCAAAACAAAATATTAGAAAATAATTTTAAAGAACTAGTTGAAAAATATAATACTGTCGTTTCGAATTTTAATAAATTAAATGAACAAAATAACGTTTTAAAAGAAGAACGCAAAGAATCTGTAAGAACTTTTAATGATCTTGATAAAATTATTCAAGTATTAAGAGTTAGAACTAATAATGCTCTTGATACTTACCAAAAAATTATTGATGGTAAAATAAAAACTTCAAAAGAAAAAACAGGAAAAAATAATGAGTAATGGAAAACAAATAAGATCAGCAGTATTTTTAAATAATCTTAAAATTATTGAAAAATCATTTGTTAATGCAGAAGGAAGAACAGTAATATATAAAGAGTATGTTACTTTAGATGAAAATGGTAATGCTAAACAAAGATTAACTTCAGGGAAAATATTAACACCATCAAAAATTAATGAACTTTCAGTAGAATTAAGTGGTTCATTTTTAATTACACCAAAAAACTTAGCAAATTCTTTATCAAAAAGATGATTATCACCGGAAACAATAAGTGATCTAAATGATGCCCAAATAAAGCATGATGATTTTATTAAAAAAGCTGTTGACATAGGTGTTGAGTATCACAAACTAGCTGAAGACGGGAGATTTGATAGTGGTATACAAAATATTTCAACATTCAAATCAGCGGGGATGTATAAAGAATATCGTGAAAACAATGGTGCACTTTTAACATCGTGAAATTTTCCAAATGGACATTCAATAAATGTTTCATATTTACCAGACTTAATTATTGAAATCAATCCCGCATTTGCAAATAGTGAAAAACATTATGACCCTAAAGAATCAGATTGAATAATTGTTGATTATAAAGCAACAAATAGTTCATATTCTTTTAAAGCTTCAAGACAACTTACTGTTGGTGCTTTAGTTCTTGCAAGAGTTTTAACTAATAATATCGAAGAAGAAAAAAAACTTTATAATAAAATTCAAACAGTATTAATAGAAATTTCAAAACCAAGAGAAACAGTTGAGGCGTCATCATTTATAAATGAAACTAAAACAATAAACTTAAAAAAATTTAGTTATCAAACAGCAGTTAAGTTTGTTATTGGTGCTTCAATGTTCAGTTCTTCACAAAAAGAAATGAATAAACTTATTGATGATCCATTTGCAATTAAAAAATATTAATTAAAATTAAAAATATATTAGTAAAAGGAGGTTACTATGGAAAAAAAGATTGAAATTCAAAAAATAGAAATTAAAAATATTGATAAATTATTTCCCTTTCTTTATGACAAAGGTTCAATATCAATATTAACAGCTAAAAATGCTAGTGTTTTAATAGATAGTTTTAATAAGTCATTAAGCAATGTTAATCAACTAGAATCAATTAATGAAAATATTATTTGAGAAGTTATCTTTATATCTTTTGATAATTGATTACAACAAAGAACTAGTGTAGAACAACTTGATTATTTAATAATGAATTATGAAGTAATTAAATCGAGTAAATTTATAACTAAAACATATTTCCCTTTTTTAAGAACATTTATAAAAACAAAAACATCAACAAAAGATATGTCTAAATGAGAAATGGAGTCTTTTAAAAATAATATATTTTTTAATATTAAAGACTTTATTAATGATTATAAAACTAACTTTGAAATAACTTATAGAATTATTAATACCAATGATAATTTACTCTTAAAAAATTCTTTTTTTGATGAGAAAAAAATAATTAATAATATTTTATTAAGTAATATTTAAACTAAAAGGAGAATGAAAAAAATGAAAGAAACGAACAAACCAAATGATATTTTTATTGTATTCGATGGAATGATTGGTTATGGAAAATCAACATCAATTAGGATACTAAAGGATAATAAAGATGCAATAACAAAGTATATTATTGATAATTCTTACTATGATAAAGTAACTTGATTTTTTAAAGATGAAAGAGCATCAATAAGTCCATTTTTAAAAAAACTTTATGAGGTTCTATCTTATGAAAAAGAAGAAATTATTTCTTCTAAAGATCATCAAAATACTCTTTGTAAAATAGAACATACATTTATATCAACAATGGGAGAAGACATTCAAAGAATAAAACAAATAACAGAAGATGACAGAGAGTATAAAAAAAACTTAAATATTTTTATTTTAGATAGAGGAATTCATAGTGTTATGTTCTTTATCGATTTTTATTATGTAGATGGATTACTAACAAAAGAAAGTTATGAACATTTAAAAACTATAATTAATAATTATGAAGAAGAAGTAAAATATTCAACAAGGTCAAATAATTCTTTTAATGAATTAAGAAAAGTAGTTAATGTTTTTATTGATTCAAGTCCTGAAAAAGGTTATGAAAATGTTAAATCAAGAGCTAGAGATGGTGAAGTAATGTCGAAAGAATATTATAATTATTTACTTAAATATTATAATACTGTTCTTAAAACTGATAGTCTTTTTGGTTTTGAAAGTAAAATTAATTATATTAATAATGATAGTGGATTAACAAATCTTAAAAATAATGTTATCGAAACTATTAAAAAATTAATTATGGAAAATATTTAAAAGCAACAAAAAACAAAAATTGTTGCTTTTTTGTTATAATAATTAATATAAAGAAGAGAAGGAAAAATAAGATGAAAAAAACAAGCAATTTAATAATAAATGGTTTCTTAAAAAGTGGTAAAGAATGCTATTTGACAGAACAATCAACTTTAAAAGATTTTAGAACAATAAATACAGGAATATTAGATCTAAAAAAAGAACAAGAGCTAGAAGTGATAATAGATAAAAAAAGAACTTTAAATAAAGTTTTTGATAAATATGATAAAACAAAAGACTATAATAATTTTTTTGATTTAATGACTAAATCTTTTTCAGTTGATAAAAGCATTATTGAATACTTTTCAAAAGAATCAACATATGATTTTCAAAAATTAGATGTTTGAAAAATGATGTTTGCTGGAAATATGCTTGTCTCACATGAAATGAGACTTGGAAAAACATATATTGCATCTTTACCTATAATTCTTAGAGATGACATTAAAAATGTTATTTTAATTGCAAATATTTCCATTGCATCAGATAAAGGTGGGTGAACATTTGCATTGGAACATGCTAATAAAACTGTTGGTAAAAAACTTCAAATAATAAATATACCAACATTAAAATCAAAAGAATCTAAAATTAAAGGTCTATTATCATACTATAATAGTGATAACTTTGATACATCAGTATTAATTATTAATCCTGATTTCATAAAAACAACTATTGGTAAAAAATATACTGAAATTTCTTACGGAGCAACATCTTCAGAAAAAGAAATAACAAAGTTACTTATTAAAAATAAAATTAAACCAACAACAAAAACAATTGAATGATTATCAAATGTATCAAATAAAAACATTAGTAAAGCAAATTTTAATAATGAATTAAATATAGTTATAGAAAATGCTTTCAATAATATGAAAACAAAAGAAATTGATTTACTTGTTGGTGATGAAATACATGAATATTTAACTTTTAATAATAGATTAATTTTAAGTTCTAGAACAGCAACAGAAATTCTTAAATTCAGAAATAGAAAAGTAAAATATATGTGAGGATTAACAGCAACACCAGCTAAAAAATCATTTGCTGAAGCAATTGGATATCACTTATTTATTCATTTTGATAATAAAATGTTTCAATTGAAATCTTTCTCAAGTATGTTTCAATCATTAAGAAATAAACTATTGACTATCTATTATGATAATTTTAATTCTATTATTAACAATAGTGTTAAGTTTATTAACTCTGGGGCTGAACAACAATTTAGAAATTTTGAATCACTATATAGAATTTCAAGATCACAAAAATCAGTTAATCCTGATCATTCAGAAATAAAAGTTGAGGTTGTAAAAGTTGAAGCTAATAAAGAACAAAGACAAATCTATTCACAAATGATAAGTAAAAATAATTTTCTTGGTGGTATAAATCCTGTTAATGCTACTATAGCACAAATAACTTATCTTAGAGAAATAGCTTTAGATCATAGGTTAATATTAAAAGTTATTAGTAGTTATATTAAAAAAAACATTGACGTTTTAAAATTTGGTATTGATGGTATAACAACAAATTTATCATATGATAATATGATTTATACTATTAGAAAAATTTTACCAGAAGAGTACATTGACGGTTTAGAAGAAGTGATAGTTAAATCAACAAATAAAACAACACTAACAAACCAAATAATGAAAGTTGTTAAAAAGTATCTTGATTCTATAAAAACTTTTAATACTAGCGGTGCTAAAAGTGACTATATAGTCTCTACTTTAAATAAAAATTATTTAAAGTTAAAAGAAGAACCGATTGTTATTTTCACTTCTTTCACTTCATTTATAACAGATTTTTTGATTAAAGATATTGTTGCAAAAACAAAAATAAAACAAAGCGAGATAGGAATAATTGTTGGTAAAACAAAAAACAGAGGAGAAGTAATAAAAAAGTTTAATAATGGTGAATATAAAATTTTAATTGGTAACATTAAAGCTACATCTACTGGACTAAACTTATCTAAGTCTAATTGATCTATCTATTTAGATTTACCATGACAAGATGTCATGCGTGAACAATCATTCGCAAGAATTGACAGACTAAGTAACAATGATACAGATAAAAAAATAACAATTCTTAGTTTAAATCCAATTTCTAACAATTCAATAGATGAGGATATAGAAAAATATTTAAAAAATAACAAAAAAAATATCAAGTATTCAATTAGACATTACAACAGTTAAACACTAAATAAATTAGTGTTTAACTTTATTTGTATGATATAATTTTATTATAAACGAAAGATAAAGGAAGATAAAAACATGATAGAAAATCCATTAATTAATAATCATGACAATGAAAAAATATTGTTTTTAACTGGAGCTGGTGGGACAGGTAAAACTTACACTATTAATAATTATCGAAAATGATTCTTAGAAAATAAATCAGTATTAGATAATGAAAATTCTGAAATATGTATTGCTACACCAACAGGGATTGCAGCAACACATATTGAAGGAGCAACAACAATCCACTCTCTATTTAAATTTAATATGTTTACAACTATTGAATCAATTGTTAAAGACTCTATTGATGGTAATTTTAGAAATTCATATAGAAGAAGACTAGTTAAGAATATGAAAGTATTGATTATTGACGAAATATCAATGGTTTCGTTGTCATTATTAAAAATGATAGATAAAACTATAAAAGTTTCTTTACCGAAGAGCTCAAAGAACTTTGATAAACCTTTTGGTGGTATTAAAGTAATATTTGTTGGTGATTTTGCACAATTACCACCTGTTGTTAAGATGTCAATTGATGAGGAACAAAAAGAAGAACATCAATGGTTATTTCAAACAAATGAATGAAAAAACTTAAATATTGAAACAATATTTTTAACAGAAAACTTTAGACAAGGTAAAGATGAAAAGTCATTATTTAATGTTCTTGATTTTGTCAGATATAACGGTAGTACCATTAATAGCGATAATGAATTAGTTTATGTTAATGATAGACAAAAAAAACTAACTTTCTTAATTAATTATTTTAATAAAAAACAAAACAAGTTTTGAAATAATTACAATAGTGGTAAATTTGATGACTTTATAATCCTTTTTTCTAAAAATTCTCAAGTAGATGAATTAAACAGAAAAAGACTAGAGTTGTTAAAAACACCTTTGAAAACATTTACTTACAAATTTACACATAACAAAAAAGAAAGAAATAGTTTTACAAAAGACTTACCTCAAGACGTTATTGATATGTTTTCAAATGAACGAAATATTAATCAAAAGTTAATGTTAAAAGTTGGAGCGAGAGTAATGGCAACAGTTAATTCTGTTTCACAAGGCATAAGAAATGGGATGCTTGGAACATTGAAACAAATTAATGATGATAATACGTTAAGTATTGAATGAGATAACGGTCATAAAAGTAGTGGAATAAGATCACATGGATTCCAATCATTAAATATTAAAGGAGAAGTTGACTTCACAATATATCAACTTCCGATAAGATTAGCATATGCTATAACAATTCATAAATCGCAAGCATTTTCTTTTCCTAAAGTATTTATAAATGCATCAAACTTTTGAGAATATAATCATTTATATGTTGCAATGTCTAGAGCAACAACTATGAGTAATCTTTACATTGAAGGTCTTTCAGAAAAGTCATTTAGATCAAATAATGATGTATCATTGTTTTACTTTAATTTATTAAAAGAAAACAAAAAAGCAAAAGAAGAAGAAAAACTTACAAAAGATAGTAGAAATTATAAAAGTAATATAGAGGAA
>CAMZNW010000037.1 GCA_947313935.1 uncultured Mollicutes bacterium | reverse complement strand
GTTTAAATATTTTAATAAATTATAATCAAATTAATTAGAGAATTTTATATTTAAATTATTAAAATATTTTAAATATAAAATTCTCTATCAAAAGGGGATGGGTATGGATTATTTATTATTATTTATTATAGGAACATTAAGTTTTTTAGTTTTAAAAAAAGTTTCAAATGTTATTAAAATACCAGTTATTTTATTATTGATTGCATTTGGTATTTTATTTGGTTCACAAGGTATATGGGATTTGTTTGGAACAATAGATAGTGATGGTTCTTCAATTGCTTTACTTTCTAATTACGCAATAGTTATTTTATTTTTAATTAGTGGATTAGGAATGAATATGAAAAACATAAAAAAAGGTGGAGTGAAAACATTAAAATTAGGAACATATCCTGTATTAATTGAATCTTTTGTAATGGCAACAATTGCTTATATAATTTTCCCATTAATTGGATTTGATTTTCCTTATTCAACTTATTTATTAATAGCAATTTTGTTTGCAATGGCTTCTCCAGCAATTATTATGCCACTTACAATGAAATTAAAACAAGATGGAAAAAAATCTTCAATTTTAGATGTATTACCAGGAGCTGTTATTGTTGATAATACTATACCATTAATTTTCTTTGTAATTAGTGTTATTATAACTCTTAGTATTGGTAATGGTGATAGTATAACATTTTTAGGATTAACAAAATCTATTTCAATTTCTATGATTTCACTTGTGATTGCCTATGGAGTTGGACATTTAATTGGTTTGCTCTTAGCATTTTTAGAAAAAATTCAAAAATTACCTATAATAGCATATAGTATAATAACAATTTTTATTAGTTTATTAATGGTAAAATTATTAGGAACATTTGGTTCTTCATTTGGATTAATGATTGGTATGGGTATTGGTGTTGGGATTAATTTTGGTATTAAAGATAATAAAATAAAAGGTCTTCTTTTAAAAAATGTTTCTATAATATATGGATTAATATTTGCGCCAATTGTATTTTTATATGTAGGTACAAAAATTCAAATAGAAACTTTAACTAATATGAAATTAGTAGTAATGTTAGTAATTATAACAATACTTTCGATTGTAATAAAAGGATTAATTTCTGAATTAGTTTTAAAAAAATATGAAACTAGTGATGAAGAAATAAATTTCACAAAAACTTTAATGGCTGCTAAAGGTGTTGCTGTAATTAATTTATCTTTAGCTATATCTCCTGGATTTATTGCAGCTGGCTTAGATAATCAATTAGATTTTATGTATGTTTTTGCTGCTGTTGGTATTTTAATATCGTTCCCATATAGTATAATTATGTCTGATAAAAATGCTAAACAAATTAAGTAAAATATATAATATATAGGAAAAATATAACATTAAGTTATATTTTTTTTTATAAAAAGTATTTTCTATTATCTTAAGAAATTACTTCTTTTAGTAAAATTTAAAGAATTATATAAATAAATCACTCACTTAATTATAAAAAGTATAAATAAGATTGCGAAAATTATAATTTTATGATATTATTTATATAGAGTATAAATAAAGGAGAGTAATGTTTAATATAATAATGGGATTTCGAGAAACTTTAGAAGCAGTTTTAATAATAATGATTTTATATAGTTTTTTAAAAAAGAATAAAATTGATGAAAAAATTAAATTTATTTATTATGGAACTTTTTCGGGGATTGGAATAGCAATTTTAATGGGTAGTTTAATTAATTTTATAACTTTACAAGCAAATGAAAGTGGAGAAATTATTTCAAAGATTTGGGAAGGTACAACCGAACTTATTACTGTAGTATTAATATTATCTATATTGTTAATAATGATTAAAGGGAAGAAGAATATTAAAAACAATATTAATAATCGTTTAAGTGAAAAGATAAGTTCAACTAAATTATATTTAATAACAACTTTTTTAATTGCTCGTGAGGGTTGTGAGTTAGTTTTATTTGTGTTAGGTGGCACTGATACTGATAATATTTTTATAACTACGATGATTGGAATATTACTAGCATTAATAGTAGCAGTATTAATTTATAAATCTTTAATTGATATATCTATTTCTAAAATATTTGAAATATCAATGTATTATTTAATTTTACAATGTGGATATTTAGCAGGTGGTACTATTCATGAATTTTTAGAAGTATTGCAAATGTTAGATTTTAATTCAAATAGTATATTTTTATATGGGAATTTATATGATTTATCAAATACAATATTAGATCGAAAATCTTCAATTATAGAGATATTGTTAAATGGAATATTAGGATGGAATTCTAAACCACAAATCATACCATTCATCATACAATATACACTTACTTTTGTATTATTTTATAAAGTATTAAAAAATAAAAATTGAAAGGAAGTTACAAAAAATTAAAATTACATTATTTTTTCTAATATAGAATAAGTACATATAAATTAATAATTATATGAGTATATATTTATTTTAGTATTTAAATATGTTATAATATAAATGTTAGGATTGATTAAACATATTATTTTATTTAAAATGCTAATAAATTAAAAAATAGGAGAGACTTATGAAAATTATTAAAAGTAAAAAGTTGTATACTGTAAATGAAAATAAAGATATAGATAATGCGATTGTAATTGATAATGAAAAAATTATTAAAACAGGTGAGTTTGAACAATTAATAAAAGAATATCCTGATGCAATTCAAGAATTAGATTTTGAAGATAAATTTATTTATCCTGGTTTTATTGAACCACATCATCATTTAGGTTTTTCTGTATTTATGATGGGATCATTTATTCCAGTTGATGTTATTGATTGGACAATTGATGGGATAGTTTATAAAGCAACAAAAAACAAACAAGAAATATTAAATAGAATAAATGATACAATTATTAAAAATAAT
>CAMZNW010000036.1 GCA_947313935.1 uncultured Mollicutes bacterium | reverse complement strand
TTTATTAATGCGAATAATACAAAAGAATTATTAGAAGCTATTCATAATGATTTAACTATAACAGCAATGGAGTTAACAAATGAAATAAAAAAAATGTGTAAATATATTCAAATAAAATATACAAATAAAATAATTTTATCTGGTTCAGGTCCGACGATATTAGTTTTTGAAGAAGAAGATGAAAAAGCAAAAGAAATTTATGATTATGCTAAAGAAGTTTATGAGCTAGTATATTTAACAACATTTCGAGATTAAAATATAATTAATAGATGATAAATATTTTCTAAGCATTTATTGATAATAGTTAATAATTTAGTATAAATAATATAATTATATTTTAAAATATGTTAAACTTTAAAATAAAGATATGAAAAACATAAGGAGAAAAATGGACTTTGTAATTTTTGATTTAGAAACAACTGGTTTAAAACATAAAAATGAACAAATAATTGAAATAGCTGCTTTGAGAATTGATAGATTTGGTAATACAATTAGTAAATTTCATAAGTTAATAAAATTGTATAAAGTTTATGAATTATCAGAATTCATTGTTAATTTAACAAATATAACACTAAAAATGTTAAATGAAGAAGGGGAAGATATAACAAGTGTAATGGATGAATTTTTTGAATTTTCAAAAGATACAATTTTAGTTGCTCAAAATGCACGATTTGATATGAGTTTTTTAATGCAATATTTTTTAGAAGAACAAAACAAATGTTATACTCCATTATATTTAGATGTCATAAATTTAGCAAAAGTTATATATCCTCAAAAAAAATCGTATAAATTATCAAAATTAGTAGAATTGTTTAATATATCATATAACGAAAATGCTCATCATCGTGCAGATTATGATACTAAAATAACAACTGAAATATTTATTAAACAATTAGAAATGCTTGAATATACTGGTGATTATAAAAAGTTATTAATAACTGCTAAAGTAATACAATGTTCTGATAAACAAGCAGATTATTTAAAAGTTTTAATGGGGAAAAATAATCATTATTTAGAAAATAATCATTATTTTGATAAGGTGTCTGCCTCTTTTCATATTGATTTTTATTTGAATAATTAAATAAATTAAATAAGTTTTAATAAAAAATGTTAATATTTGATATAATAATAATGTGTAAAGGATATTATGGAAAATAAAAAAATTATAATTAAAAATATTGTAATTAATTATAAAGAAAGTGGAACAGGAATACCACTTATTTTTTTACATGGTTGGGGGCAAAGTAGTGATTGTTTTGTAGAACATATAAAACAATTATCACCTGCAAATCATATTTATGCGCTCGATTTACCAGGATTTGGAGATACTGATGAACCGAGTTATGCATATGATATTTATGATTATGAAAAAATATTAGAAGAATTTATTGAGAAATTAAATATTACTAATCCAATCATAATAGGACATTCATTTGGTGGTCGAATAGCAATTATTTATGCCTCTAAAAACAATAATATTTCTAAATTAGTTTTAACTGGATGTGCTGGAATAAAACCATCTCATTCAATAAAATATTATTTAAAAATATATCATTATAAGTTTATGAAATTATTAACAAAAACACCATTATATATACAATATCATGATGATTTAGTTAATAATAGTGGTTCAGAAGATTATAAAAAATCTTCATCAATAAAAAAACAAATTTTAATAAAAGTAGTTAATGAAGATTTAACTTATTGTTTAAAAAATATTACAATACCAACAATTTTATATTGGGGTCAAAAAGATTTAGAAACACCTTTAAAGGATGGAAAATTAATGTGTGAATTAATTCCAAATAGTAAATTAATTATTAATGAAAATGGTGATCATTTCGCATTTTTAACTGCAAAAGAAGAATTTATAAAAATTATAAAAGAGGTTTTATGAAAAATACATATTGTATAATAAGTTATGTTAATTATGAATTAAAATTAATGGTATATAACACTTTTGAAAACAAACCATATTTGTTGTTTGAAGAATTAATTGTAAAAGAAGATCTTTTACAATTAAAATCTGATTTTGAACGGGATAAAATAACAAACAAATTGAAACAAGCAGTTAGAAATGCACCAAAAATAAATTCTGAAAATAAGGTGCAAGTATATTTGTTATTTGATCCAAAAGAACATTATTTGATTGATAAAAATTTTACATTTGAATATGATGAAACACATACGATTACTAACAATGATATTATGAAAGCAACTAAACATGCAATGTATGAAGAAATAGTAAAAGATGGATTTAAATCATTAAATTTTCAAATAAAAGAAATGACTGTAGATGGTAAATCTGTAAATAATCCACTTGGATATTCAGTCAAAAAATTTACTATTGCAGGTCAAGTAATTATAAGTGATGCAGAATCTTATTACACATTAATGGGATTAATTAATGATTCATCATTAGAAATAATTGAAACATATATTGGAAATAATGTAATTAAAAACAATATTAATTTAAAAGATAAAACAGGTTATATTGAAGTTGGTACAAGAGAGATGCATTTTACATTTAATAATTCAGGTGAATATTTCCAAACAACTTTAGATATTGGTATGGAAAATATTATGATGGATTTGTTTCAAAAATTAATGGAAGAATTATCTTCTACACAAAGTGAACAAGCTGTTCGTTTTATAATGCAATATATGGTTATAGAAGAATATAAACATGATTTTGAAATAATTGAGGGGGTATCATTAAATTATATTATAAGATTATTACAAGATATTTTAATTAGAAATTTCCAATCTATTTATATGGAATTTAGTAATTCGGGAATTAATATGGAATCAATGCAAATGATAATTCATGAATATCCACAAGAAGAAATTGCAGATTTATTAAGTAGGACTTTAGATAAAGAGTTTGTTGCACCTAAAGAATTAAAAGTTACAATAAAAGAAAATTTTAAAGCATATTGTTTAATAAAAATGATTAGTAATCAAAAAATTACGACAGTTAAGGAGAAATAATGAAAGAACAAACAACTTTAGACTTATTTAAAATGAATGATGATGCATTGGAGAAATTAAATGAATTAGATCAAGCAATTGATTTTAATATTAATCAAGATCAATTATATAACGAAGTCGAACTTGAGAGAGAACAAAGTACTAGAGGATATGAAGAAAATAATACATTTAATAGAATAGAGTATGATGAATTTGATATAAAAGAAAAAGAAAAGCAGGAACCGTTTATATTTTCAAATAGTATAGATAAATTGAGTCAAACAGATGAAAAACAAATTAATACAAATATGGAAGATGCTTTTAAAAATATAGAAGAACAAAAAATGGATGAAAAACAAATTAATACAAATATGGAAGATGCTTTAAAAAATATAGAAGAACAAAAAATGGATGAAAAACAAATTAATACAAATATAGAAGATGCTTTTAAAAATATAGAAGAACAAAAAATGGACGAAAAACAAATTAATACAAATATAGAAGATGCTTTTAAAAATATAGAAGAACAAAAAATGGATGAAAAACAAATTAATACAAATATAGAAGATGCTTTAAAAAACATGAGAATTATAGAAGAGCAAAAAACAGATGAAATTTTAATGCCAATAGATAAAGAATCAGAAATAGTTGATGTAGATCAATTTGGTAAAGTACATATTGTAGTAATTGGAATTGGTTCTGCAGGTTGTAATTCAATAAATAGAATGTATGATGTACATAAAAAAGATATAAAATTAATTGCAATTGATACATCAGTACAAACGTTAGAAAATATAGCAGCTGATAAGAAATTATTGATTGGTGAAAATGAATTTTCCGGTCATGGTTCAGGTGGAAATATAGAGTTAGTAGAAAAAGCATTTGATGATGCTAAAATTAAAATTCAAAGTTTATTAAATGGTGTAGATATGTTGTTTTTAGCAGGTGGTTTTGGTCGAGGAACGGGATCAGTAGGATTATATAGAGTAGGGAATATCGCTCGTGAAATGGGTATTTTAACAATTGGATTTGCATCTATACCAAGGGCATTAGAAGGTAATTGGGATGTTTGTAATATGTATTATCCTAAATTTATAGATTCAGTAGATTCAACAGTATTAGTTAAAAGTGAAAAAATTGCAGAAGTTGCAAAAGAATTACCGATTTCAAAAGCAATGGCTATTGCAGATAGTATGTTAGTTGATGGGATACGTGGTGTATTTGAATTAATTACAAAACCAGGAAAAATAAATTTAGATTATGCAGATATAAAAACAGCATTTAAAAATAAAGGTGCAGCAATTATGGGAATTGGTTATGGACGTGGTGAAGATGCAGTTATTAAAGCGATAACAGAAGCATTACATTCTGATATTATTGAAATTGATAATGTGAAAAATGCACAAACAATTATTTTTAATATCGCTTGTCCACCAAGAACTATAACAATTGAAGAAGCAACACGAGGAACAGAATTAATATATTCATTAGATAGTGAAAATAGTATTCAACAATTATTTTTTGGTTATTCATATGATAATAATTTAGATGATGAAGTAAAGGTAACTTTTATTGCAACAGGAACAAAACAAGAAAATTTAGAGTCTAATATTAGTAAACCTATTGTTAAATTTGAAAATTCAAAATTAAATAGTTCAACAAAACCCTTTAGTTTTCAAACAAATAATAATATAGCATCTGAATTAGAAGGAGTATCTTTATTTGAAAAAAAAGATAATCAAAAAGTAATACAAAATAATCAAAAAGCAATACAAAATAATCATGTTAAAGTAGAAGAAAAAAAAACTAAAAAAGATATAATACCTGATTTTTTTAGACGATAAGGAGAAAATATGGCATTTGATAAAATTACAGAATTTTTTAAAGAGGAAACAATTGAAATTGATCAAGCAGATTTTAAATTAGAAGATGAAAAACAAGATGAAGCATTTGATGAAACATTTGATATTAGTGTTGCTGAAAAAGAAAAAAAAGCAATAAGTCGTAATGTTGTACGTGTATATCAACCAGTAAGTAAATCAGTAGTATCTACAATCATTGATTCAATAAAACGAAATGAATTAGTAATTGTTAATTTATCAAAAGTTTCTGAAGAAGAAGCTAAATATATTTATTCAACATTATCAGGTTCAATTTATTCATTAGATGGAGAATTAAAAATGATAGATCAAGATGTAATGTTATGTGCACCACGAAAATTTGTTGTTGATGGTGCTGATATAGAATAATAACCAAAACTCCTTTAAAGGAGTTATTGTTTTAAAAGGAGATATATGAAATTAAAAGAAACTTTACAAATGCCAATAACAGATTTTAAGATGAAAGGTAATTTATCAAATCGTGAGCCTCAATTTCAAAAAGAGTGGAAAGAACAAAAAATATATCAACAAATTATGAAAAAAAATAAAGATAAAAAATTATTTATTTTACATGATGGTCCACCATATGCCAATGGAGATATCCATTTAGGACATGCTTTAAATAAAATATTAAAAGATTTTATTATACGTTCTAAAAATGCAAATGGTTATTTAGCACCTATGATAAATGGTTGGGATACTCACGGTTTACCAATTGAAAATGCTCTTTTGAAAAAAGGTAAAATTAAAAGAAATGAATTGAGTGATATTGAATTTCGTAAAAAATGTGAAGAATATGCACGTAAACAAGTTGATAATCAAGCACAACAATTATCAACATTAGGATTATTATCAGATCCTGATAATAAATATTTAACTTTAGATAAATCTTTTGAAGCGAGTCAAATTAAAGTTTTTTCAAAGATGGTGAAAAAAGGATTAATTTATAAAGGTTTAAAACCTGTTTATTGGTCACCAACTTCACAATCTGCTTTAGCAGAAGCAGAAATTGAATATTATGATAAAGTATCGCCTGCAATTCATGTTGCAATGGATTTAATAGATTTTGAAATTGAAAATACTCAAGTAGTTATTTGGACAACTACACCGTGGACTATTCCAGCCAATATGGGAGTAGCAGTTGGGGAAAATAT
Organism: uncultured Mollicutes bacterium; assembly: GCA_947313935.1. Classification (GTDB taxonomy): domain Bacteria; phylum Bacillota_I; class Bacilli_A; order UBA3375; family UBA3375; genus CAMZNW01. Next base: position 4,439 of record CAMZNW010000036.1, on the reverse strand, counting down.
TGAATATAGTGTAATAAAAACTAAAACAAAAAATTTTATGGTTGCTTCGGAATTAAAATCTAATTTTTTTTTTTTATTTTTAGAAAAAGAAATATATGGTGATGAATTTGAAGTAATAAAAACATATATTGGAGAAGAACTTGAAGGGGTTAATATTCGACACCCATTATTTAATGAACGAATAACCAAAATTATGATTGGACATCATGTAACAACAGAAAGTGGAACAGGATGTGTACATATTGCTCCTGGACATGGAGAAGATGATTTTTTAATTGGTAAAAAATATAATTTAGAACTTTTTTCAATTGTTGATGCATTTGGAAAAATGAATGATAATGCTGGTGAATATAGTGGTTTATTTTATGAAGAAGCTAATAAAGTAATTGGAGAAAAATTAGAAGAAACAGGTAATTTATTAGATTTAAATTTTATAAAGCACTCATATCCTCATGATTGGAGAACTAAAAAACCAGTATTATTTCGAGCAACAGCACAATGGTTTTGTAATATAAAATTAGTTAAAGAAGAAATTTTACAAGCAATTAAAAATGTTGATTATAATGAACAATGGGCTGAAGTTAGATTATACAATATGATTGATGGTCGTGATGAATGGTGTATTTCACGTCAAAGAAAATGGGGTGTGCCAATACCTATATTTTATACCCAAAAAGAAGAACCGATTTTAGATGAAGAATTAATCAATCATGTTGCTGAATTATTTGCTAAATATGGATCAAATATTTGGTTTGAAAAAACAGCAAAAGAATTGTTACCAATTAATTATAGTCATCCAGATTCACCAGATGGAATATTTACTAAAGAAAATGATATTATGGATGTATGGTTTGATTCTGGAACTTCTCATTCTGGAGTTGTTCATGAAAAATTTGGAGTTAAACAAGCGGATTTATATTTAGAAGGTTCTGATCAATATAGAGGATGGTTCAATTCTTCAATGATAACTGGTTATATAGCAAATGGATATGCACCATATAAAAAATTAATTTCACATGGGTTTACTTTGGATGGAAAAGGTAATAAAATGTCAAAATCTATTGGTAATACAATTTCCCCTAAACAAATTACTACATCATCAGGAGCTGATATTTTAAGAATGTGGGTAGCAAGTGTTGATTATGGTTCTGATGTACGAGTTAGTAATGAAATTATTTTGCAAGTTAGTGAGATGTATCGTCGTTACCGTAATACAATTAAATTTTTACATGGTACTATAAATGGTTTTACTCAACCAATTGAAATTAATAAATTGGAAGATGTTGATAAATTTATGTTAATGAAGTTAGATAATGTTATTTCTCAAGCGATTATAAGTTATGAAAATTATGAGTTTAAAAAAGTTTTAGATATAGTTAATAATTACATAACAGATGAATTATCTGCTTTTTATATGGATTTTATAAAAGATGTTACGTATGTAGATGAAAAAAATAGTATTCGTCGTCGTCAAATTTTAACGGTTATCGATATACATTTAGATGCATTATTAAAAATCATGATGCCAATTATTCCGCATACAACTTATGAAGGTTATATGATTTATAAAAATGAAAATATCTTTTTAATGGATTTTCCAAATGTTAATATTATATATGATGAAAAAATCATGAATTTATATACTGAATTTTTAGAAATACGTCGAGATATTAATAAAGTAATTGAAGATGTTAGAAATAATAAAATTATTGGAAAATCATTAGAAGCAATTGTTAAAATAAAACCAAATAATAAAGTAAGAGCAATATTAGATCAAATAAAAGATTTAGATTTATTATGTATTGTTTCAATGTTTGAAGTTGTTGATGAAGAATTAGATGGAGTAATAACTGATTCAGGAACAATTTTAGTAGAAAAATATAATGGTGATGAATGTTTACGTTGTCGAAAATATTATCAAGTTGGCACATTACAAACTGTACAATTAGATGAAGAATATCAATTATGTTCACGTTGTTTAGAAGTAGTAAATTCATATTTATAGGAGTTGCATGAAGAAAATTGTAACAATAATGATATCAATTGTATTAATGATAACTAATATTAATGCAAAACAAATTGCATTAGTTAACGAAAATGGTGATATATTTAGTAATGGAGATGAAGTATGTGCAAATAAAGATTATTATATGACAAATAATGATAGTGGTAATCTTAATAATGTAACAATAATTGATTATGATAGTAAACAAATTATTAGTAGTATAGATACTAGAAACGAAAGAACAAAAATTACTTTTCCAAATAATGTAGAGAAATTAACGATAATTTCTAATGCATATTTAGAGAACGAAATATTAGACTTAGAAAATGAAAATAAAATTGATATCTTTGTAAAAGATTGTGGCTATAAAGTAATTACAAATGATTATAAGATACCTATATTAAACTTCACTTCTAGTTATAATGGAAAAACATTAAGTATTATTAACCAAAAACAATTACCTGAATATTCAATTACATATAAATTTATTGATGATAAGAAATTTAAAAAACTTGATTTAATTGATAATAAAGGTGTAATTGATAATATAGAAGGTAATATTATTCAAATTAATGAAAAATATTTAAAAGATGGTAAATCAATTATAAATAGTTATGAATTTGAGTTAAATGAAAAAACAAAAGATTATATGGTTCGTACAATAAAACAACCAAATTTAAAAAATAATTCTAAAAATTACTTTTTATCAAAAAAATTTTTAATAATATTATTTTTATTTGTAATGTTATTAATCTTCAATTTATTATATCATCATGCATGTTTAGAATATAAAAAAGAGAAAATTAGAGTTTATACAAAACGTCAACGTTATCGAAGAGGTAAAAATGAATAAAAAAACATGGCTTATTATTTGTAGTTTAATCACATTTGATCAAGTTATAAAATATAATATTATTAAATATGCAACAATTAAAAAAATTATTTTAATTCCAAATTTTTTAACAATTAACTATTTGAAAAATTATGGAATTAGTTTTAGTTTATTTAATAATAAACAATTTATTATAATCATAATATCATTATTTATGATATATACAATGGTTGTATATTTAAAATTGTATTTTATGGATTATCATTATCGATATAGTTTAATTTTTATGATTAGTGGAGCAATAGGTAATTTGATAGATCGAATTCGTTTAGGTTATGTAATTGATTATATTGCAATTACAATAAATAATTATAGTTTTGCAATTTTTAATTTAGCAGATATAATGTTAGTATGTTCAACATTATATTTAATAATATATATTTTGAAATTTGAAAGGAGAATTAATGTCAATAATAATAGTAGATGAAAATGATATTCGAATTGATAAATTTTTAGTAGATAAATTAAATAATATATCACGAGCCAATATCCAAGCATTAATCAAAGAAGGAAAGATAACTGTAAATCATAAAACAATAAAACCAAATTATAAATTATCACTAGGAGAAGAAGTAAGCTATGAAGTATTAGAAAAAGAAGTTAGCACAATAGAAGGAGAAAATTTAAATCTAGACATTGTATATGAAGATGAAGAAGTTATTATAATTAATAAGCCCTCTGGTATGGTTGTTCATCCAGCAGTTGGTAATTATACTGGAACTTTAGTTAATGGACTAATCTATCATGCTTCAAATTTAGCAAATAATGGGAATGATTTTAGACCGGGTATAGTTCATAGAATTGATAAAGATACTTCTGGATTATTAATGGTTGCTAAAACAAAAACAGCTCATGAATCATTAACAAAACAGTTAAAAGAACATACAGTTAATCGCTTATATGTAGCAATAGTACATGGTAATATTTTAGAAGAAGATGCTGATATTGATGCACCAATTGGAAGAGATGTAATTAATAGAAAAAAAATGATTGTTACTCCTAAAAATTCTAAATTAGCATACACTTCATTGCATGTTACAAAACGTTATCAAAATTATACCATTATTGAGTGTAAATTAAAAACAGGACGTACACATCAAATTAGGGTCCATTTAAAATGGATAGGCCATCCTTTAGTAGGAGATCCTACTTATGGGCCAAGAAAAACAATTGATACTCATGGTCAAGCACTACATGCAAAAACATTGGGTTTTATTCATCCAACATCAGGAGAATATATGGAGTTTGAAGCACCATTACCACCAGAATTTAAAAATACTATTCAAATTATTGAGCAAGAAAATGTTTGATGAAAAAATCATTGGTATTGTAAAACAAATTATTTTTTCATCAGAAAGTAATTTTACGATTGCAAAAATAAAAGTAGAAGATGAACTTTTTGATATAACAATTAAAGGAATAATGAAAATAGGATTAAAAAATAAATATGAGTTTTTTGGTTCATATAAATCAGATGAACGTTATGGAGAATATTTTGCTGTTCAAAAGTATAAACGTCCTGAACTTGTTGATGGTGAAGAG
>CAMZNW010000035.1 GCA_947313935.1 uncultured Mollicutes bacterium | reverse complement strand
CTGAAAAATTTGGAGAAAAATATATTGGTGTTGAAAAAAAAACAAAAAAAAATAAAAATAGTCAGGATGGACATGAAGCAATTCGTCCAACAAAAATTATATTTTCACACGAATTTATATCTTCATATTTAACGAAAGAACACTTAAAAGTATACGAAATTGTTTGGAAGCATACTATTGCTTCTTTGATGAGTCCAGCTCAATTTAAAATAAAAAATTATCAATTCATGAATAAAAGTGAAATCAAATTTAAATATAGTCATACATCATTAAAATTTGATGGATTTAAAATATTAGAACCAGTAGAACAAGAACAAGAAATAAAATATAAGCTCTATGATATCGTTGAGATAAAAGAATATAAAATAACTCAGCATTTCACCCAACCAAAATCACGATATACAGAAGCTAAATTAATTAAGGATTTGGAAGAAAATGGTGTTGGTCGTCCTTCTACTTATTCAAATATAATTGATACTTTAAAAAATAGAGCATATGTCGATATAGAAGAAAAAAAGTTTATTCCAACAAAAATTGGAATTAAAGTAACTAAAACTTTAGAAGAATATTTTTCAAATATTATAAATATAGAATATACATCAAAAATGGAAACAAAATTAGATTTAATTTCTATTGGAGAAGAACAACAAAATAAAGTTTTAAATGATTTTTATATAGAATTTACAAAATTAGTAGATAATGCTATAGAACAACTTCCAGAAGAGGCACTTGAAAAAACAGGAAATAAATGTCCGACATGTGAAGGTGATTTAGTTTATAGAAATGGTAAATTTGGTAAATTTGAAGCTTGTAATAATTTCCCTAAATGTCGTTATATTACAAAACAACCCCAAGATAAAATAGCTATTTGTCCAAAATGTCAAGGAGATATAGTAAAAAAAATAACACGAAGAAAAAAAGTGTTTTTTGGATGTAGTAACTATCCAAAATGTGATTATGCTAAATGGAATGAAAATGATTTGAAATAAAAGATAAAAGATTAGCATAAAACATGAACAATATGTTATAATAATTAAGAAGAGGTGTATTATGGAAAATGACAAAACAATTAGTTTTTCAAGTGCAAAAATAGAATTAGATTTATATGAAACTTTAAATTATGTACGACAAGCATTAGAAGAAAAAGGATATAATTATCAAAATCAAATAGCTGGATATTTATTATCAGGCGATCCTTCATATATTCCTCGTTATAATAATGCACGTAATTTAATTAAGGCGATTAATAGGGATGTGTTACTTGAAGAATTATTATCTTTTTATATGGAAAATCATGAATAGATATTTAGGTATTGATTATGGGAGTGCTAAAATTGGTATTGCTATAACTGATCCTTTAAGAATAATAGCGCAAGAGTATACTGTTATTTTTACGAAAGAGAATAAGAAGTATTTAGCGACAATAAAAGATATATGTATTGAAAAAAAGATTGAATTAATCGTGTTAGGGTTACCAATTAATATGGATGGAACAATAGGATTTCAAGCACAAGAAGTTTTATCTTTTAAACATAAATTAGAATGTTTAGGATTAAAAGTTGTTACTAATGATGAACGTCTTACAACTAAAATGGCAGAAGAAACAATGCATTATTTAAATATGTCAAAAAAAGAGATAGCATTGAAATCAGATGCAAAGGCAGCAGCATTAATTTTACAAAATTATATTGATTATATATAAGGAGAAAAATGAATAATGAGGAAAAATATATAACTATTATAGATGAAGATGGTACAGAAGTATTAGCAGAAGTAATTTTCACTTTTATTAATGAAAATGAAAATTTTGTATTACTTACTCTTACTAATGAATTTGATGATGTTAAATCTTTAGAAGATGAATACAATGTATTAGCTTATAAATATGAAGAATTAGAAGATGGTACAATTGGTAATTTAATTGAAATAGATGAAGATGATGAAAAAACTTGGAAGGTAGTTTCAGAAATGTTTGAAGCATTTGAAGATGCTGATTTTGAAGTATAGGGGTATAAAATGATAAAAGATGAATTAAATGAATTTATGTATGAACAATTACAACAATTAGATATGCATACAAATATTGCAAAAGCAATGGAATATTCCTTAATTAGTAATGGTAAAGGAATTAGGCCATTGATTTTTTTATATTTTATTGATATGGATAAAATTACAAAAAAAAATGCTTTTACAATTG
>CAMZNW010000034.1 GCA_947313935.1 uncultured Mollicutes bacterium | reverse complement strand
CTGTGATATCCATTCCAATATTATTAACAGAAAATGGTGAATCATTAGTTGTTTTTATTGTTGATTGATCCATAAAATTTTGAGGTGAAACTTCATTTGGTGTTGGTTGATATGTATTACTCACTTGATTATTATCTGAACGAGATTCTAATGGATTTACATTATCTACAATAACTTCAGTAACATAAATTCTTTGTCCTTGTTGATTTTCATAATTTCGAGTAGATATACGTCCCACAACACTTATTAATCGTCCTTTTGCAATATAATTTGACATAAATTTAGCTGTTTGTCCAAATGCAACACAATTTATAAAATCCGCTTCATATTGCCCTTGAGAATTTTTGAAATTACGATTTACAGCAAGATTAAAACTACAAACTTCTCGTCCGTTATTCGTACTTTTTAATTCAATATCACGTGTAATTCGTCCAATTAAAACAACTTGATTAACCATTTTTCCTCCTAATTATTTTCTTAACATATCTAATGTTGAACCCTCTACATGTGATACATTAATTACCATAAATCTAAGAACATCCTCAGAAATACGACAAATTCTTTCAAATTCTTTATTAGAATCTGCTTCTGTTTCTACTACATGAAAATAGTAATAACCTGTTTTATTTTTTTCAATTTCATATGCCAATTCACGTTTACCCATATCAAATTCATCAATAATGTTACTTCCAGCTACAACATAAATATCTTTCAATTTTGCAATTAATTCTTTAGTTTTTACTTCATCTAAAGTTGGTTTAATAATAAAACCAATTTCATATTTTTTCATAATCCTCCTTTTGGTCTTTTGGCTCTTCTGAGCAAGGAGTAACTTACATTACTCTCTTATAGTATAACATATATTCTAATATAAATTTATATTTCTTTGAATTTTTTCTGGATTAGTTTTGTTTATTTTACTACTATTATATAATACTGTCTGTATATAATTGAAATTTGTAATATTTTTTAAAACACTTTTATGAATTGCTAATTCTATATCATCTGAATTAAAGCCACTTTTCAACCAATCTTTCATTTGTTCTAATTCTAATGAAGTAATATTTTTACCTAAAACATAGTTTATTCGATCAATCATATCAGCAGATATAACTTCTTTTGTTGAAAGGTTATTTGAATTTGTATTTTCTGTAAATAATGGTTTCATATCAACAACTATTTTCAATTGATTTTCACAAATATTTATATAATTTTTTTCTTGGAGTATTATTAAATCATTTCGCGAAATTTTTTTATTTTCTATTAATAATTCTATTGGAATATATTCTTGATTAAAGCTTAATAATTTAATTAGTGCATACTTTAAATTATCTTCAAGTGGTAATTCAAAGAGAAAATTAGGAATTGCAATTGCTTGAGCTTTTTGATAATTATTCATTAAATACTCCTAAATCATCTTTTGTTGTTATTTTAATATTACTGTATTCCCCTTGAACAATTGTCATATTATATCCATAATGATATAATAATCCAACTTCATCTGTTTCACAAATATTATCTTCTATTGCTAGTTTATGTAATGTTTTCAATAATTTTGTGGGACAAGCTTGTGGAGTTTGCATTGCATATATTTCTTCACGATTTAATACATCTACTACTTTATTATCAATAACCTTACGTAAACTATCTTTTGTTTTAACACCTAAAGCACAACTAACTTGATTGTTTTTACATGTATTTAAAATATTTTTAATTTCTTGTTTTGAAATAAAACAACGAGCACCATCATGAACTAAAATATATTCACTATCAATATATTTTAATCCTTCACCAATACTACTTTGTCTAGTATTAGAACCTATTACTATTTTAATACGAGAATCATTTAATATATTTTCTTTAAAAAAATCATAATCATTTATATTTACTGTTATAATTATTTTTCTAAATTCTTTGAATTCTAAAAAGGGCTTTAAAGTTTTATTAAATAAATATTCATCATTATATTTATATAACATTTTATTGTAACCTAAATTCATTCGTGTTGCATTTCCAGCACATGTTATAATTAAACTAAACATATAACTCCCAAAATGATAATGAAAATAATTTTTCAAAAGCTTTTTGACGATGAGAATATTTATTTTTTTCAATTAAAGTTAATTGTGCAAACGATGTTTCTCCATCTAAACTAAATATTTGATCATATCCAAATCCATTTGTTCCTATTTGTTTATGCAAAATTGTACCATTTACTTTTCCTTGAACAAAAAAAGGCTCTTGATTCGGTTGTATTACACATAACATACTAATAAAATGTGCCTTACGATTTAATATTCCATTTAAATTAAATAGTAATTTATCCATATTAGCTTGATCAATATTAGTACTTGCATTAGCATAACGTGAAGAATAAATGTTAGGTGCATCATCTAGTGCTTCAACACATAATCCACTATCATCTGCAATAATTAAATCATTTGGATATAAATAAGCTATAGTTTGAGCTTTTATTAATGCGTTTTGAGCAAAAGTTTTTCCAAATTCAATTATTTCCTCATCATAACCAATATCATTTAAAGTTAAAATATCTAACTTGACATTATTTATGTTTAATAAATATTTTAAATCTTTTATTTTGTCTTTGTTATTAGAGACTATTATTAATCGCATAATCCTCCTGATACATAGTCATTTTCATGTATATTTATTTTGCCATTTAAATATTCTTGAATTGATAATTTTTTTTTCCTGCTATTTGAATTTCAAGTATTTTTATTACATAATCTTCACAATTTATAAATATTCCTTCTGATGTTATTTTATTAATTGTACAAGTTTTTCCTGCTCTAATATTAGTTAATTCACTCATAAATATTTTAACTCTAATCCCATTAATTATAGTATAACCTATTGGAAAATTATTTAAACCACGTATTTTATTATGTACTATTAAAGCTTTTTTATTAAAAGTTATTAATTCATCTGTTTTTGATATATTCGGAGCATATGTAACTAAATTTTCTTGTTGCTTTGTTAATGTATAAGTTTCATTAAATATGTCAACTAGTGTTTTTTGTAATAAATTTATTGCAACTAT
>CAMZNW010000033.1 GCA_947313935.1 uncultured Mollicutes bacterium | reverse complement strand
AATATTTCCGTATGAAACTTTCAAAAATTTCACTTTACAAGATTGGGATGATGAGACACCAAATAAATTTATTAATTATTTAGAGAATAGAACAAATTTTTCTGGCAGTGGTTCTTTAGGTTATGTACAAAATAGATTATTTTATTATAGTAAAAATTCAGATAATCCTAAATATGAATTTGCTAAGAAAAAGAACTATCCCAAGGAAAGTATAGAAGAATTATTTGAACGTTTTATTTTAGAAGCTGTTAGTTTTATTGAAACTCCAATAAATGAAATTAGTGAATTTGAATTTGATATTTTAGAAGGCGCTAATGTTATACAAACAAAATTATATAATCTATATTCTAAAACACCAACTTTACGTTTAAATACTCCTGAATATATAAAACAAATTATTTCTTCTTTAAATTTAGAATCTAATATCAAATATTCTAAAAATAAGAAAATTATTGAATTAGATTATGATATTGAAAAATATTTGAGAAAAAATAATTCTGAAATTGCAAAGGTAGATATAAAAGTTTTGTCTAAACTTGTTGTTGATTTTCATGATATTGTTTATAAAGAAGAAAGTAGAAAAAACGACAACAATGTTGAGGAACAGTTAACATTTAATGATTGGGGAGAAAAATATCGCCAAATGATATTTGCAGGAGCTCCAGGAGTAGGAAAATCTTATAAAGTTGAGAAATACCTAAACGACAATAAAATTAACTCAGAGTATTTCAAAAGAGTTACATTTTATCCAGATTATGAATACCATAATTTTATTGGTACTATTATGCCAGTAACTAAAGATGAAGTTATTTCTTATGAGTTTGTTCCTGGAATATTTACTTCTATTTTAAAAGATGCATTAAATGATAAAGAAAACCATTATTATTTGATTATTGAAGAAATGACTAGAGGAAATTGTGCTTCTATATTTGGAGATATATTCCAACTTTTGGATAGAGATGATGAAGGTAATAGTAAATATGAAATAGATAATGATAATGTTTTAAAATATTTACAAAAAGAAATTTCATATAAAAAAGAAAAGATTTATATTCCATTTAATTTATCAATTATTGGAACTATAAATACTTCAGATCAAAATGTATTTGCAATGGATACAGCCTTTAAACGTAGATTTGATTTTAAATATATAGATGTAGAAGAAAATAAAGAAGAAATTAATAAAAATATAAATTTTTTAGATGTTAAGTGGTATGAATTTTATATGAATTTAAATGATTATATAATTGATAAATTAGATTTGTCAGAAGATAGGCAAATGGGACCATTCTTTATAGTTGATGATAATCAAAATGATAAAATAATAATGTATTTATGGAATGATGTTATAGGTTCTTATAATAACAAAGAAGAGTTATTTAAAATTAAAACTCTTGCAAAAGCTCTTAAAGCTAAAACTATAGAAAAGTTATTTGTAAATGATTTTTTAGAATTTATAAAAGATAAAGAAAATAATGAATAAAAAATTAATTTATAAAGATGGCGATGAACTTCTGAATGATGATAAAGAAGCAATAAAAGATTATTTATTTGAAAGTAAAAATAATTTTTTTATAAAAGACTCTAAGTGGAAAATAAATTTTGTTGGATATGTAAAAATAAATATGAATGATATAACGTTTGAATTTTTTTCTTTTCCAAAACAATATAATATTAATAGCGACGATATAAATAATGAAATGTATGTTGTTTTAAAAAGTATTATGAAATCTAAAAATAAATATCTAGGTATAGCACAAAATGAGAATTATGATATAGATAGTGAAATAATAAATTTGCAAAATGTTATGAATTATTATTATAATTTTGGATTATATCAAAAAATAAATAAATTATATGAGTGCTCAGCACCTAAGAATATTAATTTTAATAAAACAATTAACAAAATTGTTCCATTTTACAATAACAAAAATTATATATATCCTAAGTTTATTAATGTAAAAAAAAGTAAAGAACAAAATTTTATAACTGATTGCATGGCATATATGCTAGAAGTTGGAATACAAGAATATGTATTTTATTTTAAAAAGTGTATTAAAACAAATCATGCATATAATAAAAAAGAATTCAATAATAAAAAATTTGTAGTACAAAAATTAAAAAAAATTTTAGAAAATACTTTTGATGATATAACAAAATTTCTAATTGAAAATATGATTGAATACTTTGGAGTGGCCAATAAATCTATAGATAGTAGTAAATTATTATGCACTACAAATTATGAATTAGTTTGGGAAAAGATTGTAGCTTCTATGTTAGGGTATAACTTTGAATCTCAAAAAGAATTTATTATTTCTAATACAGGTCATAAGATAAGTGTTGATCACTACTCTGAAAATAAAAAAAAAATATTCGATTCTAAATATTATAAGACTGACGATAATTTTCAAAATAATAGTGTTGATTATAAGCAATTGTTTTATCAAAAT
>CAMZNW010000032.1 GCA_947313935.1 uncultured Mollicutes bacterium | reverse complement strand
ATATTGAAAACCTCCTTGTTTATTTCCAGTAACCATAAAACTTTTAACTGTTGTACCTCCACAATCAATTGATTGTTGTAAAATAATTCGTCCTGTTGTTAAAATATCAAGTAATTGTTTATCAGATAATTGATTTCCTCTTGTTTTTGGATATATTTTAGTTCTAAATAAAACTTCATCAACATATATGTTTCCAAATCCAGTCATTATTGTTTGATCTAAAAGTAGTGCTTTAATTGTAGTTTTTTTAGTTTTAATTTTAGTTTGTAAATACTCTAAATCTATTAAACTAGAAAATGGTTCAAGTCCTAATTTACTAATACATTTTAATGTTTTTTCTTGATGATAATCAACTAAATGAATTGTTCCAAATTGACGAGAATCATTATACCTTAAATTACTCCCATCTGTAAAATAAAATATTATATAATCATGTTTAAAAAGTTTTGTATCTTCTTTATAATAGTTAAATTTACCTTCCATTCTTAAATGAGCAATCATTGTGTTTTTTTCAAAATCAAAAAATAAATATTTTCCATATCGTCGTACCGCAACAATTTTTTGTCCAACTAAAATAGTTGAAAAATTTTTTATATTTATATTTTTTAAAAATTTTTCTTTTAAAATTATTATTTCATTAATTTTTTTACCAACTACTAACGGAGTCAATATTTTTCGTACAGTTTCTACTTCAGGTAGTTCAGGCATGATAACTCCTTTTTTGTAATGTATAATATACGCGATATTCATCTTGTTCTATTTTTAAAATAGTAAAGTAATTTTGAAATAATCTCTCATAATTTTCTTTTGTTAATATTTGTTGAACATGTTTTTCTTCATATACTTTACCCTTGATATAAAATGTAAAGTCATGTCCAACAAGTCCTTGATTATAATCATATACATGTGAATACCAACGATATTCATCTCCATCAATAAAACCACTTTCTAAGTACCCATCAAAATTTTCTAAATTACTAATTTGATGAATATCAAAAATAAAAATTCCCTTACTATTTAAAGCATCATATACATGTTTGAAAAATTCTATTATTTTTTTTTCACTAATAATGTAATTTAAAGTATCCATATAACAAATTATATGGTCAAACTTTTCTTTTACTTGAAAAGTTATTGCATCATCAACATAAAATGATAAATTAGGATAATTTTTTTTAGCTTGCTTAATCATATTTGGTGAAATATCAAAGCCTATATAATTTTCAAATTTCATTTGATTTGCAAATGTACCTGTTCCACAACCTATTTCTAAAACCTTTTGTTTTAGAAAAGGATGACTTAATTCAATCCATTTACTATAATCTATTTCTCGTTGTAAATGGTTATAATACTTAGCTAACATTTCATAAGAAGATAACATTTCACTCCATCTCTTTTATTAAATTTAATATTTGGTGATTAAAATTATTATTATTAGAACTAAATTGATTAAATGTAATTTCTGTAATCACATTTAATTTTTCTTCTAAATCAGCAATATTATCTAATACTATACCATAATTATTTTTTCTAATATAATCGGCCATTAATAATTGATGTTCATTAACATGTTCACCATATTTTTTTAATCTAGGTATTACAATAATTTTTTTGTCTGCTT
>CAMZNW010000031.1 GCA_947313935.1 uncultured Mollicutes bacterium | reverse complement strand
CTACCTGCACTAATTACATAAACATCTACATCATCAAAGGTTACACCACGCTCTAATATAGTTGTTGTAATTAATATATTGGTTTGTCCTTTTTTAAAACTAATTACTTTATCACGACGATTTAAATCATTTGCATGAACAAATCCAAATTTTTTAGTACTATTTTTGAATATTTGATATAATTTTTCACCTTGTTTGATATTTTCTACAAACCATAATTGTTGTCGTTGATAATTTTTTAATACTCTTTTTAATTTTCTAGGTTTTAAATTTAATTTCAAACTATCTAAATTTAATGGTTCAATACTTGGTACTGGTAAATCAAAACCATGCCAACGACGATTAATAATAAATTGTTCTATTTTTTTATTAAATAAATTAACACTTGGAGTTGAAGTTAAATAAAATATACTTCCCCCATTCTTTAATAAACTTTTCTTAATAGCATAATCAAATTTAGGATTATGTTCATAAGGAAAAGCATCTACCTCATCTACAATACAAATACTAAAACAATTTGAAAAATTTAATACTTGATTTGTAGTTACTACATAAATTTGTCCATCTTTATATTTCTCTTCTTTTGAATTTAAAACTACTACTTTTGTATGTGGAAAATAATCTTTTAACCGTTCTGCTACATCATACAAAATATCTATTCTTGGAATTGCAAAACAAATATTTTCTTTGTTTTTTAATGCTTCTTCAATAACTCCAAAAGTTATTTCAGTTTTACCAGCACCGCATACCGCCCATACTAATAAATCTTTATTTCTTTTATATTGATTAATCATTTTATCACTACATGCTTTTTGAAGCTCTGTCATCAATATATTTTTATTTCCTTGAATATATTGTGGATTTTTTATTTCTTTTTTTAATTTAAATAAATTATCATCTTTCTTTAACTCACCTAATTCAATACAATTAGGACAATTATTAATACACTCATTAAATCCACATCGATAACACTTTCCTTTATCAATTGCCTTAATAATATTATATTCTCCTGATGTTATTTTTTTACTTAAATAAGTCATAGTACAATATTTTTCCATTTTATCACCACTATAGTATTAACTTTTTTTAATTTTATAATGATTTTTATACTTTACTTATCTTTATTTCTTTCTTTAGTAACTTCTTCTATTGTTTTTGTTGATGGTGGTAAAAATCCTGGTTTAATCTTTATTGGTGGTTTTTTCTTAATATAATAACCGAATTCATCATAATTTTGAGAACGTTTAATACTACGAAATAATTCAACTCTTTTGTAATGTTTATTAAAAGCCTCTTCTTGTTTTGTATAATTATATGTTGAATTTTCAAATTTAACAATCCCTTTTAATTTCATTCCAACTTCATAATTAGCAACTATAATTCCATAAAATTTATAATCTTCATAAAAAGAACCTTTTTTATCATATTCAAATACATTCCATTTACTTTTACAAGCTTGTTTTGCCATTTCACCAGTCCGACGTGACTTTGTTTCATAAATTATTTTATTTCCATAATCTATAATATCTGCTTCTATTTTAATTGTATTCAAACTTATTATTTTATTTATTGCATATTTATTTGAAAGTAATTTTTCATTTTTTAAAAATTGTAATGCCATTTCTTCAGCCTTATCGCCTTCTTTAGCCATATTATTTATACTACGTTCAAAACGACTGTATGATTCTTCAAAACCATATTTTTCAATATATTCAATCTCCATTGATTTAATAATACTTTTACGATATTTTTGCCCTTTTGTCTTCAAAATTAACTCCATGTATAATAGCTTGAATATGTTCAGCTAACTCAATCGATGATAATTGTTGATAATCTTCATATCTAATTGGCTGATGAAAATAAATCAAACTATTATTTTTTTTTATTTTTTTTTGTTCTTCAAATATACTAGCTGTATTTCTAATTGTTACTGGAATTATTGTAGTTTTTGCTTTAATTGCAATTTTTAAACTACCTGGTGCAAAAGGCATGTCTATTGTATTACGTGTACCTTCTGGCATTATTCCCATTGAAATTCCATTTTTTATATTATTACTTGCTTGATTAATAATTCCAACACTTTGTCTGACATCTGAACGATCCATTAATAATACATGAATTAATTTCATCCATATTCTTATAATTGGTATTTTATTGTTTTCTATTTTAGAAATAAAACCCATTTTATTTGGTATAGTTGCATATATATTAGCTAAATCAAATATTCCTTCATGATTTGCAACTAATAAAAAAGATTCATCAATTAGAATATTTTCTTTATTTTCAACAATAACTTTATTACCAGCTAAAAAATTAGCCCATTTAGCAAAATTATGTATAAACCACATAGCAATGCTATCACTTTTAGTTACAATAGCAACTACTAAAACTGGTAAAGTTATAACTAAAAATGATAACATTCCTACTAAAAAAATTATTGTACGCATTTTTCTCCTATTTTAAATAATGGTGATGATCATAAGCCATGTTCTGTTCCTGTTGCCAGGTGGTAACCATCTATCTCATTCACTATGTGAATCTAAATTAATCAATTCATTTCTCAATTAATTCACTCTCCGACCAAATTTGGATTTCTCGCTTGTGGGGTTTACCGCGTTTCACCCTTTATTTTCATAAAGTTTCGTCACTGTGGCACTTTATAATTTTTCACCATGTCATAAAGATTTAGGTTAAAATTGCCGTTACCAAAAGGTACCTAAGCTTATTTGTTTACTTAGCACAATCACTACTAACATCGCAGTTAGTACGAGCATGGACTTTCCTCACAATTAATTGCGCGATTACCTCACATCACCAATTATATTATAGCATATTTATATTACTTGTGATATTTACTTCCATGAAGTATTGTAAAACTACGATATAATTGTTCTAAAAATATTACCCGAAATAGTTGATGGGGAAAGGTCATTTTAGAAAACGATATACTTAAATCAGCTTTTTGTTTTATTTGATTACTAAGTCCACAACTACCACCAATTACAAAAGTAATTTTTGAATTTTTATATGTAGTAATTTCATCGATTTTTTGTGCAAACTCTATACTACTGTATTGTTTTTTATCTATATCTAATATAATTAAAAAACTAGTTGGATCAATTACTTGGTTTATTCGTTTTGCTTCACGATTTAAAACTATTTCATTAGAATAATTATTGGATTCATCTTTTAATTCAATAATTTTTAATTTGGCATATTTTCTTATTCGTTTTTCATATTCTTTTACTAAAACATCCATTTCAAGAACTTTTATATTACCAACTACTACTAAATCAATAATTATTTTACCTGCCATAAATGCTCCTAATTATTTTTATTTGCTAATATAAAAGTACATGTATCATCTTTGTCTAGCACTTCTTTTTCTTGTATTAATAGTTGTTCATTATTTTTTAGTACTAAACTTTTCGTATTATTTTGACTACTTAAATGGGCAAAAAATATTTGTTTTGTATTAGTAGTTGACATTTCATTTAAATATTTTGCACATCTTTCATTAGATAAATGTCCTTTATCAGACATTATTCTTTGTTTTGTATAAAATGGATATTTAACATTTTGCATTAAATTTTCATCTTCATAATTTGATTCTACTACATAAGTAACTGCATCTGACATTAATAATAAATTTTTTTGATTGATATAACCTGTATCTGTCATATGAACTATTTTATTTTCTTTATTTTCAATAATAAAACCTATCCCACCTATTGCATCATGAGAAGTAGCAATAATAGTTATATTATTTTCACCTATTGTTATTTTATCTAATGGAGCAATAATTTTTGGATTAATTTCAATATTTAAAGCAAAATAAGTTTCTTTAGTCATATAAATATCCGGGGTATTATTTTTTAAAAATACTTCTAATCCTTTTATATGATCAATATGAACATGTGAAATAAAAATTGCACCTATCGAATCTGGCGCAATTTCTAAATCTTTTAATTTTTCACAAATTTTTTTATTACTTGCCCCTATATCAATCATTATATTTGTATCCATAAATTCATATACATAACAATTGCCACTTGAACTAGATAATAAAGAATGAAATTTATTTATTAAAATGGTAATCCTTTTGTATATTTTCCCATCTTAGATTCTAATTGTTCATCAATTTGACTACTTAATGTATTAAATGCACTAACTAATAAATCTTCTAACATATCTTTTTCTTCAACATCTAATAATTCTTCTTTAATTTTAATACTTACTATTTTTTTACTTCCAAGCATTACTAAATCTATTGCACCACCACCAGCAGTATAACTAAATTCTTTTTTTTCTAATTTAGTTTGTTCTTCACCCATTTCTGCTTGTAATTTTTGTGCTTGTTTCATCATTTTTTGTAATTGTTGAGGGTTCATATTTTCTCCTTTTATATTAATATTATACCATACTTTTATGTTTTTTAACAACATCTTTTCCAAAAGTTTCTTGTGCTAATAAATAAATATCTTCTTTTGAGTTATTTTCTAAACTTTCAATATACTTTTTTCGAATACTAAGCCATTTATCTTCTGTTAAAAGATATAATTGCATAGATTTTTTATAAAATGTCATAAAATATTGTCCTATATCAACTAGTTTTTCTTGATAGTCATCTATATATTTATCTCTAATAGTTATAATAATGCCTTCACTACTAACAGCTTGTATCTTTGTTAAATCAAAAAATTTAGCTAGTCCATATAACCTTTGTTGTTCTATTAAAGTTTTAATTTGCATATAATCATTAATTACTTGAACTTTTTCTTGTTTTGTTGCTTTCACTAAAATATCATAAATATCTATATCAATTTCTTGATATTTTTTAACATCATCTTTCATTATACTTTCATTGTTTGATTCTATATTTAAATAATCAGTTATTGCACTATCACTATATAATAGTTCACTTTCAATTTTTTCTTCTTCAACTATTTCAACAATTTCATCAACTTCTCATTCTTGACTACCTATTTCGTCACTTATTTGAACTTGTTCTTCTTTAACTAATTCTTCTGCTTTTAATAATTTTGTTTGTATTTTTAAATTTTCTAAATGATTATCTTGATTGCCATTATCTTTATTTTGCTCTACTAAAGATAATGTTATTGATATAAAATATATTTCAATTAATAAATTATAATTTTTAGTGTAAATTAATTTACTCTCTAAATTTACTAATTCTTTTAAAATAATCACGTATTGTTTTTGGAACTTATAATCATTATTAGTTAATAATAAATTTTTAATAAAAATCTCTAACATTGAAATAAATTTAACTTGATCAATCCCAAGCGCTATAATTTGTTGATATATATTAACAACTTCTTCTATATTTCCACTAAAAAAACTATTAACTAATTGAGTAATATTGTTATCATCAACTAATTCTAAAGCTTCATTAACTGAATTTAAAGTTATCACTTCAGAAAATACACTAACTTTTTCTAATAATGAAAGTGCATCACGCATTGCACCATCTGATAAATTAGCAATTCTAACTAATGCTTCATTTTCAAAATTTATGTTTTCTAATTGTAAAATATTTCCTAGTTGTTTTACAATATCATCTAAACTTATTCTTTTAAAATCAAACCTTTGACAACGTGATAAAATCGTTAATGGTACTTTATATATTTCTGTAGTTGCTAAAATAAACACTACATGTTTTGGTGGCTCTTCTAATGTTTTTAATAATGCATTAAATGCTTGCTTGGATAACATATGTACTTCATCAATAATATAAACTTTATATTTTAAATCTAGTGGCACATAATCAACATTATCTATTATATTTCTTATCTCATCAATACCATTATTACTAGCAGCATCTATTTCCCAAATATCAGGTATTTCTACACCTTTTTCTAAATTTAAACATAAAGTACATTGTAAATTTTCCTTACATGTACAATTTATATTTTTAGCAAATATCTTAGCAATTGATGTTTTCCCTGTTCCGCGTGGACCATTAAAAATATATGCATGAGCTATACGTTCATATTTTATAGATTTTTCTAATATATTTATAATATTACTTTGCCCAACTACCTCTGAAAAATTATTTGGACGATATTTTCGATAAAAACTTGTATTTGACATTTAACCTCACATAAAAAAAACCGATATTAAACTAATGCAAAATCCTTAAGGCTGCTACAATCAAGTTCTGACCTGGTTCAAATTTTACACCATTTAATACGGTACTTATAGTATAACAAATTTTTTTTATCTTGTGTTATTTTTAATATATTACATACATTAAAATACTAAGTAGAACATTTTATTTTTAATTTTATGTAATATTTCATTAAAAGAATCATATTATTTACTTTAAGTAAACAAAAAAGTACATAATATAAATAACATATGAATTTATCAATTTATAAACAACATAAAAAATAACTAAATTATTCATAATTTAGTTATTTAAAATATATTATTTTAATTTAATAATTAATTAATAAAAGCTTTATTTTTAAAATTTTGTTTCATGTCTATATGTAAGGTTACCTTTTTTATCATAAACAAACTTTATCATTTTTGTTGCTTTGTGTGTTTTTGTACTATAATATGTTTG
>CAMZNW010000030.1 GCA_947313935.1 uncultured Mollicutes bacterium | reverse complement strand
AATAGAAAAATAAAAAAAATGGTAACTTGTTTTAAATCTTCTAATTCATCTAATAAAGAAGATTTAATTGTGGATTTTAAAAAAATAAGTGTAAAGGAAAATCTAGAGTCGTTAAAAACAATAAGAGGTAAATTAAATTATTATAATGATGTTAATCCTAATTCAACAACATTAATGTATGCTATAACAAATTTTAATTATGAATTGAAATTAGCACCTAAAGTATATAAGCAACACATTAAATTTTTAGAAAAAAATACTATTCCTTTTTCTAATTGTATGGAAATTAATTGTGATAATCAATTATGCTTAGGATTTTTTTACATATAAATTAATTAAAAACATCTACTAATTGTTAAAAAAGAAAATTTTATTGAAGTACCTAAAAAAATAGAAATTAAATTTGTAAAAAAAGGTTCTTTTAAAACCTGTACATTAATAACTAAAGACATATTGTCAATTGAAAATGGTAATTTAATTTTAAAATATGAGAATATAAACAAAATAATACGCGAAAATACATATCCTTATATAACTTATATTACAAAAAGTAATATAAACCTTAAAGCGATAAAATCAGGATTTTTTTATAAACAAAATTATCTAAATAAATTGGCCTATTATAAACAAGATTATGAAGAATATGAAAAAATATTTAATAAAATTTCATTACAATATAGAATAAGAATGGATATAAATGAGTGAATATAAAAATTTTAAAGCAAAAAAATCTATTTCTTCTTCTAACGATATTTCATATAAAGAAGAAGTGAATCAATTAAATGAATATGTATATGATGATATAGAAAATATAGCTATTTTGGGGAAATATGCTAGTGGTAAAAGTTCTTTTATTAATGCATGGATCACTTCTAATATTGAGGAAAAGAAAGACGAAGAAAAGACAAACAAGAAGAATATAATTAAAATTGATTTTTCTAATATTGAGGAAAAGAAAGACGAAGAAAAGAGCAATGAAAAGAAAAGTGAAGTAATAAAAGAGATCTTAAAAGAACTAATTAATTCAGAAAAGTATGAAGAATATAATATTTTCAAAAATATTAATTATGATAAATATCAAAAAATAAAAAAACCACAACTATATATTTTGATACCTTTAAATTTATTTATTATCATACCATTAATACTTTTTCATATGATAGGCTTAATTTGTAGTGTTATTTTAAGTGTTATTTTAAGTGTTATTATTATTTTATTCTTTAACGGGATTATATATTATATATATCCTTTTATTAGAAAAAGAATTTATTTAGCTCCCAATATAAAAAAATTTAGAAGCCTAGAATTTAATAATAGTGATAAGCATAAAATTGATGAAGATTCTATTTACATAGAATATTTATTATTTGTCTTAGAAACTATTTATGATAAAGATAATAAAACAATAATATTAATAATAGAAGATTTAGATAGATATGCAAATATTGCGGATTTAGAATTAATAAAAAAAATAACTAAATATATGAATACATATAACGAAACAAAAATTCAAATTATTTATACAATAGGTCAAGAATTTTTAAGTAATAATGATTATTCTAAAAATGCAAAATTTTTTGATGGTATTATTAGAGTGAAACCTTTCTTAAATGTAATGCCTTTAAAAAATATTTTTATTAAAGAGTTTGGTACTATAACAATAGATGAAAAATGTACAGGCTTTAATTTTTTAGAAAAAGAAAATTTAATAAAAGATTATAGAGTATTTTTAGATTTTTCTAATAATTTAGTTTCTAATGTTCAAAAAACAAGTAATTCAAAACTAAATAATGAAATTTTTTATGCAACATTATTAACCTTTGTTACTAATATTGATCGTACTAGTGATATAAATGTAATGCTATACACTCATTTAAAAGATAATATGTCTTTAAATACCAAATTAGATAAAGATATAATTAAATATAAAATAGATGGATTATTTTTAAAATTTGATTTTGAAAAATTCTTTAATAATAGTTTTACTACAAAAGATAAAAATGATTTAATTTCACTTATAAAAAAAATTTATATTGAGGTTTTTTGTAATGATATCTTCGATAAGATAGAATTTAATGAAATTATTGGATACGAAAATCAAAAAATATTTTTATCTATAAACTCTCAAGAAAAAAGCTCCTATGAAGAATTGAAATTTGCTTATCATTTAGATTTAAAATACAAACAAATTTTTGAATTTTCTAGTAAGAATGAAGAAAAAATAGTAATTTGTAATAGGTCATTATTATTATATGAAATAAATGAACAACATGAAGGACCCATTTTAAATATGTTATATAATGGTGAATTTACTGAAGAAATTATGAAATATATTATTAT
>CAMZNW010000029.1 GCA_947313935.1 uncultured Mollicutes bacterium | reverse complement strand
ATATAATTTCATATATTTTATATTCCTTTAATTTATTTTCTTATCTAGAGAAATTTTATTCTATTATTGATCCTATTATGTAAGCATATTTAATATTATCATTTTAAAAAAGTTAACATTTTTAAAAAATTTCAAAAAGTTCATTTTCCTTTTAAAGGTTAACATTTCTACTTTTCTTAAAATCCTTTAAATCTTAATTTTATCATTTCTCTTAGATATTATAGTACAAATAAAAAATTCATCAAAATATGATGAATTTTATATTGGATAAACTGAAACTTGTTTTTTATTTTTACCTCGACGTTCATATTTAACAACACCTGAAATTGTTGCAAATAATGTATCATCTCCACCACGTCCAACATTTTTACCTGGATGAATTTTAGTACCACGTTGACGATAAATAATTGAACCAGAATTTGTAAATTGACCATCTGCTAATTTAGCACCTAATCGCTTAGATTCTGAATCACGTCCATTACTTGTAGAACCTTGACCTTTTTTTGATGCAAAATACTGTAATTGTAATTTTAACATATTACACCTCCTTGATATTAATATATTCTTTATAATCATCTAATAACATTTTCAAACCATCATATAATGTATCTAACAACAATTGACTTTCTTTAGTTGGAAATAAATCATTATATATGATTTCATTTTTATCAATTATTAAATCAAATGTTTTATCTAATTTTAATAAAGCATTACCAATTGTAAAACTTAATATTGAAACTGCAGAACATACAATATCTGAACCATATTCACAATAATTAGCATGACCAGATATCTTAATTTGTGTAATTCCAACATTATTTAATCTAATTTGACAATTTATCATATTATTATTTAATATCCGTTATTTTAACTAAAGTATAATTTTGACGATGTCCTGTTTTATTTCGATAATCTTTTTTAGCTTTATATTTAAAAATAGTTATTTTTTTACCTTTACCATGTTTTACTATTTCCCCTGTAACAACAGCACCCTCAACTAAAGGAGTACCAATTTTATCACCAATAGCTAATACTTCGTCAAATGTAACAGTTTTACCAACTTCTACATTTAATTTTTCAATATAAATTAAACTACCATTTTCAACATTATATTGTTTTCCACCAGTTTTAATAATTGCGTTCATCTTACCTCCTTATTTTAAATTTTCTTTTGCTATTTTTACATAAGCTTCAAAAGTTTTTTGATCATTAACTGCTAAATCTGCTAACATTTTTCTATTAACCTCAACCTTAGCATTACTAAGACCATTAATCATTTGAGAATATGAAATTCCATTCATACGAGCTTGTGCATTAATTCTCGTTATCCATAATTTTCTAAATTCTCTTTTCTTTTGTTTTCTATCTCGATAAGAATAACGTAAAGAACGCATAACTTGTTCATTTGCAGTCTTATATAATGTATGTTTAGAACCATAATAACCGTTTGCTAATTTTAATACTTTTTTACGACGTCGACGTGCGACGTATCCACCTTTAACTCTTGGCATATTTGCCTCCTTTCACTTACATCATTTCAATCATTTTTTTAGTTTCAGCTTTTGATACTAAAGAAGATTTTCTTAAATGTCTTTTTTGTTTTTGTGTTTTTCTAATAAACACATGTGATGTTTTAGCACGACCACGTTTTAGTTTACCTTTACCTGTTTTTTTGAATCGTTTAGTAACAGATGATCTTGATTTCATTTTTGGCATTTTAACCTCCTAACATTAAAAAAGTGCAAGTTATAAACTCACACAGTCAAAATATCTACTTATAATAGATAATGTGACCGTTAACCTAAAGCTTAAGCTATCAGGTGAGAATAAATTCTACTTTCCACAACTACAATTATAGTATATCATAAATAACATCTTTGTCAATCAACTACACAAAAATTAAAAATTATAATTTTTATTCATTAATTTTTTTATTTGACAGTTTATAACCTACTTCTTCTAATAATTCTCTTGATAATATTTCATAATTTACAATTGGTCCTACTTTTAAATATTTATCTTGTATAATTTCTTGATAATATTTAAATTGAATAATATCAACAATTTGACCATATTCATTCATTAAATATACTCCATGAAATTTATTATACTCAATTGACTTAATTTGATACAATATTAACATTTTTATTTTTTCATTATACTTATATCTCATAACACTACTAAACTCAATTGGTGGCAAATTAGTAATTCTTATTTTATCCAAATTATGAATTATTTTTCTAAGAAGTTTATTTATTTCTAAAGCAAAACACCATTCTTTTTCTCCAAAAATATCTTTATATTGAGAACTGTATTTATTGTTATTTTTTATTGTTCTTTTTACATTTATCCCATTACTTGGAATTAAACACAGCTGTAATTTTTCATATTTTTGTATAGTTAATAAAAATTCTAAAACTACTTCACTAAGATTTATATCATCCTGAAAACCATATTCTAATACATGTTCTGATTCAAAAATAATCCCAAAAAAAGTATGAAAATTACCTGAAATATAACTCTCTTTACAAATATAAGCTTCTATATTTGGGAATAAACCAAAAG
>CAMZNW010000028.1 GCA_947313935.1 uncultured Mollicutes bacterium | reverse complement strand
AAATTATACTTTAAATAGTCTAATGCATATTGCTCATCATTAAAATCATTATTTTTTAATTAAACTCACTTTGAAAATAGTTGTGCAATACTTATAAATATATTATAAATATAAAATAATTTTTTCAATTAATAAATTATTAACTACTTCTTCTCTACTAACTTTTTATATATCAAATACACTATCATCTATTTCTTGACTTGTCGTATTTTTAATATAACCATTTCCTTTTGTTGAAAAGAAATCATGATTTTTAGTTTCAGTATTAATCCCATTTAAAACAATTGCATTAACTTCACTTTCCTTAATATGAAAATATGGTTCTAATCCTAAATTCATTAAAGCTTTATCGGCATTATATTCTACATAACGTAAAACTTCATCAGCTAAATCAACTTTAGCATAAATTTCTTTTGTATATTGAATCTCAAGTTCATATAAATCTTCCATCATTATGATTACATCTTTTTTTAATTGTTCAACGATAAGTGGATCTTCAATTTTTTCTAATTCTTTTTGTGCCATTAATCCAGTAAATACACCATGAACTGATTCATCACGAACAATTAAAGAAATAATTTCTCCTGATTTAATTAATTTTCCATGTCCTGCAAACCATAATGGATAGAAAAATCCTGAATAAAATAAAAATGTTTCAAGTAAAACAGAGGCAGTTAAAGCTTTATATAATCCATGTTCTTCTTCTATTCCAGAATAAAAACCATCAATTACAGATAGTTTTTTTTGAATAATTTCATTATTTTCTACCCATTCAAATAATTCATCAATTCGTTCTTGTTTAGCTAAAGTAGAAAAAATTGTTGAATAACTTTTAGCATGCATTTGTTCCATCATACACATAAAAGAAAATACTGCTTTTGCATGTAAATTTTCAACATTTAAAATAATTGATGGCATTCCCATACCACCTTGTTCTGTATCAAGTAAAGTTAAAGATGCTAAAATTTTTTCATAAATATCTTTTTCATCTGGAGTTAATAAACCCCCTTCCCAATCTTGCTTATCATCAGATATAGGTATCTCTTCATCGACCCAAAATTGTCGTACATTTTGATCCCAAAATACTTTATATAAATCATCATCTAAATTATTCCAATCAACTGCTTTCATTTATTCTCCTTTTAAACTGAACATGACTCACATTCAGCAATTGTTAAATTTTTTGTTCGTATATAATACAATGACTTTAATCCTTTTGCAAATGCATAATAATATAAATGTGCTAATTGATTAGTCGTCGTTTCATTAGTTACAAATAATACCGTTGAAATACCTTGATCAATATGTGGTTGAATTATACTAACAAGATCAATAATTTTCTTTTGATCCATATTATAAGATGACTTATAAAACAAATGATTCTCTGCTGTCATATATGGCATTGGATAATGTGTTTGACTATTTCCATACATCCTTGTTTCAATTTGGTCAACAATTGGCATAATTGAAGCAGTTGAATTTTGAATATAAGAAATTGATTGAGTTGGTGCTATTGCTAAACGATATCCATTATATAATCCATATTTAGCTACATCATTTTTCAAGTTCATCCAATCATTTATTGTTGGAATATAAATCCCTTCAAACAATTCATGTATACGCTCTTCTTTTGGTTGATAATTATTTTCTAAATATAATTTAAAATAATTTCCATTAGCATACTCACTTCCACTAAACCCTTCAAAAGTCTCTTCTAATGACTTAGCTAAATTCATACTTGCTTTTAAAGAATAATAATTTATTATTGGAAATAAAACATTACAAAAATCCTTAGCGGTTGCACTCTCATATTGAATATTATTTTTAGCTAAATAACCATGCAAATTCATTACTCCAAGACCTATCGCATTAAAAGCATTATTAGCCTTATTAACACCTGGGGCATTAGTAATATTTGATAAATTTGATACTTGTGATAAGGCTTTTGTTGCAATATCAATTGTTGTTTCAAAGTTTTTATTTGCCATAAGATTCACAATATTTAAAGAACCTAAATTACACGAAATATCATAACCAATTTCATCTGCTACATTATAATCATTTATTATTGAAGTTTTTTGTACTTGAAATATTTCTGTACATAAATTAGATATTTTTATTTTACCGATATTTTTTAAAGCATGTTTTCG
>CAMZNW010000027.1 GCA_947313935.1 uncultured Mollicutes bacterium | reverse complement strand
TAAGTGGCATACTAATTGCTGGAGAAGCCATTGCAAACAAAATTGCTATTAATAAATAAGTTGAATAAGGAAAAGCAAATCCAATTAATGGGAAAATTAAATAAGCAATTATACCCATTACAAAAGATTCTATTAAAACTGGATATGTACCTAATTTTAAAGTTTTAGGTCCTCCTTTTTTTATCATTTTCATATTCATTCCTAATCCACTGATTACAAATAAAATAACTATTGCATAATTAGAAAGTAAAGCAATTGAAGAACCATCACTATCTATTGTACCAAACAAATCCCATACACCTTGTGAACCAAATAAAATACCAAATGCAATCAATAATAAAATAACTGGTATTTTAATAACATTTGAAACTTTTTTTAAAACTAAAAAACTTAATGTTCCTATAATAAATAATAATAAATAATCCATACCTATCCCCTTTTGATATAGTATTTTATATTTAAAATATTTTTAATAATTTAAATATAAAATACTATAATTAATTTGATTATAGTTTATTAAAATGATTAAACATTTTTCTAATAAACTACAACACTTATATTATAGCATACTTTTACATTTTATGTGCTTATGTTATTTTAATCCATACATTGAAATACCAAGTAGTACGTTATAAATCTATATAACATTATTAAAAACTAAATATTTTAAATATTACATAACTTTTTATTAAAACAATTAAAATATCTATTTATCTATTTTTTATCTTCAATCTTATCATATTCTTTTTGGTCTATATTTAAATTATCATTTATATCTTTAAAGAAAATTTTATTTCTTAATGCTTCTTTCTTTTCTTTTATATCATGCTTATCATCTTTAGACCTTTATAATCATATAATTTTAATATGTTTTTTTCTATTTTTTATTCATATTTATCTTTATTATCATAAAAATGTATCTTTATTTGTTCCCAAAACATTAATATTAATTCTTATTCTTTATTATTAGTTCTACTATAACAACTACTCCTATATACTTTTATTTAATGTTCGAATTATTTTTCTATTTTTTCTACTAATGTAGTAAAATACATATTGACATTACCTGCTATTATTAAATCATTAAAATTAATTTTCTCAGAATTTTTATTACTCCAATTTAATAAAGTACTCAATCTTTTTAATAATTGATGACATGTATTATACTTTAAATAGTCTAATGCATATTGCTCATCATCAAAATCATTCCTTTTTTTAATTAAACTCCTTTTAAAAATAGTTATGCAATACTATATAAATATATTATACATATAAAATAATCTTTTTCAATTAATAAATTATTAACTACTTCTTCATC
>CAMZNW010000026.1 GCA_947313935.1 uncultured Mollicutes bacterium | reverse complement strand
GGACAAATTATTACCGTAGCTAATGCAAAAGGAGAATTACGTGCTTTAGTTGGTAATCCTTATGTAGATATCCCTTTAAAAGAAAATGGTAAACTAGATGTTGCAAATGCAGTTGGAAAAAAAGGGACATTACAAGTTACTAAAAATCTAAATTTAAATAATCCTTTTATCGGAAATGTAGAAATTATTTCAGGTGAGATAGCGGAAGATTATACGTATTATTTTTCTGTATCAGAACAAATTCCAACTGCTATCTCTGCCGGAGTATTAGTGGATGTAGATTATAGTATTAAATCAGCAGGTGCATTTATTATTCAAATTATGCCTAATGCAAGTGAAGATGTAATTACAAAAATAGAAGAATCATTTTTAAAACTTGCTCCAATTTCAACATTATTATTAGATAAGTCATTAGAAGATATTTTAAATAATACTTTTGGTAGTGATTATAAAGTATTAGCTACTAAAAATTTATCATATAAATGTAATTGTTATGAAGGGAAATATTTAGATAGTTTGAAAATGCTTGGAAATAATGAAATTGAAGAATTAAAACAAGAAGAAATTATTGAATGTGTTTGTCATTTTTGTAATACAAAATATCAAATTAATACATCTCAAATTTAATAATATTTAAAGAAAGCATATGTTTGTTTTTAAAAAATTTAATAGTTTGAATATGTTACAATAATATTAGATGTTATAAGGGGGAAAATGAAAAGCAAACAAGCTGAATTAATATTATTAATAGTTGGTATATTTTGGGGTTTAGGTTATATTACATCAGACAATTTATTAAATTCTGGTATGAATCCATATACTGTAATTGGATATCGTTTTTTAATTGGTGCATTAGGAGTATATATTTTAAGTCCAGGACGTTTAAAATATAATTTTAATGAGTTGAAAAAGTGTTTAATAATAGGTGGAATATTGTTTTTAGGGATGGCCTCACAGACAGTTGCATTAAATTATACTACGACAACAAATGTTTCTTTAATAACAAGTTTAAATATTATTTTTGTACCTTTTATTGTATATTTTATTAGTGGTAAAAAAATTGAATTGAAAAATATTGTAGCTGCAATAATAGGTGTATTTGCAATATATATATTAGTTGGAAATATGAGTGCATTGAATATAGGGGATCTACTAACTTTATTATCTGCATTATTTTATGCTCTACATATAAGTTTTATTGGAAAGTTTGTAGGAGAGATGGATGTTAAAAAATTAGTAATTGGCCAAATGATTATTACATCAATTATGGGTTTTATAATTGCAATTTTTTTAGGGTCATCAATAATTCATGAAGTTAGTCAAGTACATTTATATGATTTATTATATATAGGATTAATTTCATCTTCATTATGTTTTTATTTGCAAAATTTAGGGTTGCGTTATACTTCAGAGTCAAAAGGAAGTTTAATTTTATCGACAGAAGCTTTATGGGGAAT
Organism: uncultured Mollicutes bacterium; assembly: GCA_947313935.1. Taxonomy (GTDB): domain Bacteria; phylum Bacillota_I; class Bacilli_A; order UBA3375; family UBA3375; genus CAMZNW01. The sequence goes on along the minus strand of CAMZNW010000026.1, from coordinate 1,931 downwards.
GATTTTTTCAATTATTTTATTACATGAACCTTTAACAATCAATATTATTATAGGAGCAATTGTTTTAATGGTTGCTATTTTTATTGATGAAATTTTTTAATACTAATAATAAAACATAAAAAGGAGAAATATGCGTTTTAATCAATTTAAAGAAATATATAAATTATTTTGGCCAATAGCAATATCAATGTTTTTAACAAGTATGCTAAGTTTTATTGATTCTGCAATGTTAGCTAATTATAATATCAATGCAGTATCTGCAATTAGTATTGCAGTCCAACCACAATCAATTTTTGGACCTGTTTTATTTGGTGTTTTGACTGGTGTAACTATTTATTCAGTACAATATTACGCTCGTGGAGAGTATGATGTATTAAAGAAGTTAAGTGGTGTTGCAATAACTATTATTATTCCTTTAGCATTATTTAATTTTATGATAATGGCATTTTTTAGTATACAATTAACAGGTTTATTTGTTCCTAAAACAACAGAAATATATCAAATGACTATTGATTATATGAATATATTTAAATATAGTATTTTATTATTTCCGATAAATATGTTTTTTATTCAACAATATAGAGCAATTAAAAGACCTAAAATTGGATTATATGTAAGTTTTTTTGAATCATGTTTAAATATTATATTTAATTTATTATTAATTTATGGTTTTGGACCATTACATGAGTTTGGTATAGCAGGCGCAGCAATGGGGACGTTTTTATCGCGTGCTTGCACATTATCTTTAAATATTTATTTGGCTAAAAAACTTGATGTTCCTTTTGTTGGAACAATAAAAAAAATATTTAGTTATAATAAAACTTTATTTAGTAGTGTATTTTATAATATGTTACCACTTGTAATTGTAGAATTAGGTTTTGGTTTAGGAAATGTAATATATACCAAAATATATTCAATGACCTCACTAGAAGAGTTTACAGCTTATAATATTGCTAAAACTACTTCTTTTATAATAAATGCTTTTGTAATAGCAACTGCAAATGTATCAGCTGTTATGCTTGGATCAGTTATTTCTAAGGGATATGGAAAAGATTCAGAAGAATTAAAAGATACTACGAGAAATATGTTTACTTTTATGTTTGTATCTTCAATAGTAATTTTAATATTAACTGTTTTTGTACTACCATTAATTATTCCAGTATATGGAGTTAATGGAGATATGTTAAATTTAATTTTAAAACTAATGTATGTTAACGGTATATGGATGGCTTTACGTGTATTTGCATCGAGTTTTATTGCAATATTAAAAAGTGGAAATGATAATCGTTTTGTAATTTTAGTAGATGCAGGAAGTACATTTCTAGTTGGAGTACCATTAGCAATTTATGCAATTATATTTTTAAATCCAGGAATTGTTTTATTAAGAAGTATAATAATTATTGAGGTAATAACTAAAATATTATTTGGATTATATCGTTATAAACAATATAAATGGGTAAAAAAAATTTAAGGGGGATTAATGTTAATTGGAATGGAAAAAGAAAGTTTAATTTTTAATAAAGATTTTACTCCACATAATTTTAATAAGAAAGATTTAATAAAAAATATGACTTTAGATTTTAGTGATAATCAGGTTGAAATAGTATCAACTCCTCATACTAATATCCAAAATTTAGTAAAAGAAATGTATGATATGCTTGATGATGAAATATTAACTAATAAATATATGTGGCCAATGTCACAACCTGGAATTAATAATTATATACCAAGTACAATTGGAGGAAATTTAAAAGAACAAGAATATCGTAGTTTATTGGCTAAAAAATACAATGTAGATTTAATGAATATTTCAGGAATACATTTTAATTTTAGTATGGAATTAGAAAAAAATATTGATTGTACAAGTTATCATTTTGAATTAATGAAATAATTGTATGTATTTTGACCAATATTATTACAATTTGTGAGTT
>CAMZNW010000025.1 GCA_947313935.1 uncultured Mollicutes bacterium | reverse complement strand
TAGAAGAACCTTTTCTCTAAAGTTGCTTAAGTCTTTTTCGTTATATGAAAAAGACTTATACTCTTATATAGATGACTTTTTAAGCAACAATGAATTTAAAGCAAAAAAGCAAAAAAATATAGTTAAAAAAATTGGTGAATTGAATAATGAAAAAATTAAATTCGATGAAATTTCGGTTGAAATATTTTCATCAAGCAATGATGAAAATACAATTAAAGAAATATCAAATGAATTGCTTGCAATGATAAGGGCAAAGCATGTAGCAAATGAAGTTAAGGGATTCAGGAAGTGAAATAGACTTCTAAATTTGTTGGAAAAAAATAAAGCTTTTGTAGAATTGATTGAAAATAAAAACAAAAGTAAAGAAGATGCTTATGAAATTATCTCTAATAATTATTCCCAAAAAATTTCAAGCATAAAATTGGATATTTATAGTTCATTTTGAATTAGGTATATTATTGAAAAATCAGAAATTCTTAAAAATGGAATATCATCAACCAAAGAACTACTTGGTTTAATAAAAGAATATAGAATCACTTCATCACCATTAGAGTTATCTCTCTCTAAAATTGTGATTGGAGATGAAAGTTTAAGAGAAATAATTAAATATGAAAGCTTTGATATTGAAGATGATGGAAAAACCCAGAAAATTAAGTATCCAGAAATTATGAATGAGAAAATAAATATTAATGAATTTTCAAAAAAAATGATTGAATGACAAAAAGAAAAATATTATACTACAAGAGGATGAAATCAATTTAAATCTTTTGAACCAATAAAAAAAATTTTAGGAATATGTAACCAAACAAATAGTAAAATAAATAGTAAAAATCCTTGAAACATTATGAGTGAAATTTTTAAGGAAATGTATAAAAATAAGAAAGATGAAGAGTTTGATAATTTTATTAAAAAATGAAATAAATCTAATAATAGCAATAATCTTAATTATCAAGGAGAAATAATTAATTCACGTGATTTTCAAGAATCAATGGTAAAAGCATTATCAGAGAAAGAGCAAAAGATATTCAATGAGATTTTTTCTCCAATTATGTATAAATTCAAAAAAATTACCCTCCTAGATAATGATGATTTTTTTAATGTTTGTATTAAAACATACAACTCCATTTTTGAATTGGAAATAAAACCACTTATTAATTCTTTCAAGAACGCAGGAAGTCAAATAACATATGATAATTTCCCATTCTTAAGATTGTCTGGAATTTATAGGTCTCTAAGAGAAATGATATATCCATTATTTCATTATATCTTTTTTGAGGAAAATAGCTTAATAAAATTTAGGGAGGATTTATCATATATGAAAAACGGAGGCAAAAAAATTTTTCCCTTTCATAAATGGATAAAAATATTGGACGGCGATTGGAAAAAAGATAATATTCCAGAAGAAGTTTGAGAGAAAATATTAAAAGATAAAGAATCCTTTGGTAAATTTCTTTTGGACTTTAAGAAATATAAAATAAAAGAAATAGGAGCTAAATGAATAGAATTCAATAAAGAATCTAATAAAGTGTTTACTCAAGAGGAAATTAGAAAAGAATCAATCCTCCCCTTAACTGAAATATCTCAATATAATGATTCTTATGATAAAGTAAATAACATTATTCATAGGCCTTACATTATGCAATTAGATAATGAAGATATGTTGTCATATACAAAAATAATAATAAAAAGAATATTGAGTATTCAGGAATTCTTAGTAAACAATAGAAAGTCATGATTGGATAATGAAGATGGAAACAAAAAATAAGAAAAAATACATTTATCTTTATGAAGGTGAGGAAAATTATATTGATGTAAATGATCCAATTGCAAAAAAAGTAAATCAGCTTGATTTAATTATCAAAAAATATTTAAAACTTGAAAAATCCAATAGATACAAAAAATCATCAAAACACATTTATGAAATAAACGGATTTATATTTTACTTAAAAAAAATAGGACCTGCCAGTAAAAATAATGATGGTGAGAAAAAAAACCATTTAAGGATTATCAAGAAAAATTTGCCAGAAACCAACCTTGACTTTATAGTTGGGTATTATTTTACTGGAGATGAAGTTATTCTTTCAATTATTAATTCCTACTATTTTTATAATGAAGGAAATGATAAGGAATTTATTATTTCTTTTAATCTTGATGATATAAAAAAAGCAATTAATAAGAAATACCATTTAGCAAAAAACGTTAGAAAATATGGAAATGAATCAATTCTCATTGATAAGATAGTGGTTCTTACTAATAATAAGAACTTCTTTGATGTTTTAAAAGATATAAATTCCCCTAAATTTAAGAATACAATATCTTTAAAAGACAAAGTACAAAATTCTTCTAAAAAAAATAAATCATTAAATAATACAAATAAAGATATTCCAAAAAAAGAAAAACAAGACAAACCCATAACCCTTCATGAAACAACCATTGTTAAACTTCAAGATGAAAAGAAATTTTCTTCTAAAGAAAGAGATAGTAAATTTGTAAAGGATGCAAAAAAATGATTTTTTGAGAATGATACAATGGGAAAATGCGAAGATTGTGATTATTCGTTCTTGAAAGAACATAATAAGGAATTTATAGAACTTCATCATAAAAAACTTCATTCAGATACTGGAGATATAAAAAAGGTATATAAAAATCTAACTGAGGTTAAAGAAGACTTTTCTTTCCTTTGTCCCAATTGTCATAGGATAAAACATTTGTTTGACAACCTGACGAAGCAGAAATAAATAAACCATTTTATTAAAGTAGTGATTTTTAAAGAACACAATTAACTAAAGAGGAATA
>CAMZNW010000024.1 GCA_947313935.1 uncultured Mollicutes bacterium | reverse complement strand
AATATTAGCATTAATAACGTCATCTATGACAGCACCAGTACTAATTACTGTAGGAGCTTTAATGATGGCTAATGTTGGAAAAGTAGATTTTACATATTTTTCCAACACAGCAAGTACATTTGCTATTATGATAATGACAGTTTTAACATATTCTATTTCAGAAGGTATTTCAGCTGGAATAATTGTATATGTATTATGTCGAGTTGCTGAAGGAAAAAGAAAAGAAATTCCAATATTAATGTATGTTTTATGTATATTATTTATGTTGCATTATTTAATTATATAAATATAAAAAAATAATAGAAATTTATAGGTATATTTTAATAATAGTTGATATAAAAATTTTTATGGTATAAAACTAAAAAAATGTAACTTATTTTTACAAATGTGATATAATTATATATAGTTATAAAATAAGGGAGAAAAATGAAAACAAAAAAATTAGGATTATGTGCATTTATAATGATGATACTTACATCGGTATTTGGTGTAACAAACATTGGTGTTGGATTTTATCGAATGGGTTACGCTGCAATACCAATGTTTATAATAGGAGGTGTTTTATTTTTTGTACCATTTTTATTTATGATATTAGAATTTGGAACAGGATTTAAAAAAGAAGCAGGTGGAATATATTCTTGGATGGAAAAATCTGTTTCTTCTAAATATGCTTTTATTGGAATAATGATTTGGTATGCATCTTATGTAATTTGGATGTTTGGTAAAGCATTATCAATTTGGGTTCCATTATCATTTGTATTATTTGGTAAAGATTTAACTACAAATACTATAATGTTTAATGGTATAGATTATGTACCATTTTTATTGGGAATGCTTGGTATAATATTAATTATTATTGTAAATTCAGCAATTAAGATGGGTCCTAGTAAGTTTGTTAAAATTTCAGCTATTGGTGGAATATCTGTGGTTGCTTTAAATGCAATTTTAATTTTTGGCGGTATAATTGTATTTATTATTCAAGGTGGTCATTTAAATGAAGCAATAAGTTTAAATGCATTATTTGTATCACCAAATCCGGATTATAATTCAATAATGCCTTATATGGGATTTGTTGTATTTGCTGTATTTGCTTATGCTGGAGTTGAAGCAATGGGTGGTGTGGCTGATGAATTAGAGAATCCTAAACGTGATTTAAAACGAGGTATTTTATTATCAGGAATATTTATTATTATATGTTATATTGTTGGATTTTTAATGGTTGGAGCAGTAATGAAGTGGTCTGATTTTCCAAGTAATGTATCATCTTTATCAGCATTATTTTTAATTATGCAAAATTTAGGAAATAATATTGGTGGAGAACTATTAGGAAATATTTTAATGCGTTTTACTGGATTAGGAATATTTTTATCATATTTAGGAGCTTTAATTGCATTAAGTTATGCACCATTAAAACAATTATTAGGAGCTACTCCAAAAGAATTTTGGCCTGAATCTTTCCAAAAAGAAAATAAAAATGGAATTAGAAACAAAGCAATAAATATTCAAATGTTAATTGTTATTATGTTTTTATTAGTAAAATCAATTGTTGGTTTATTTAATCCAGATGGAGCAAATGCTTTATTTGAATTAGTTATTACAATGACAAATGTAGGAATGACAGTTCCTTGTTTATTTTTAATATATGCATGGTATAAATTTAGAACAAATGATTCTTTAGAAAAAGATTTAATTATGATTAAACGTAAATATGTACCAATTATAACTATTATTACATTAGTTGTTGTATCTTTTGGTAATATATTCACGATTATTTATCCATTTACGATTGGAGATTTAAGTACTGGTATTTGGACAATTGTAGGACCATTTATTTTTGCGATATTAGCAGTTATTATATATAATAAATCAAATAAAAAAATCAAATAAAACCATTAGGTTTTATTTTTTATTAATTTTACTAAATAGTTTATTGTATTAGAGTCTAAAAAATGAAAAAAGTTAATAATAATAAAGAATCTTGTGCTAAATTTGTTATAATTAATAAGATAAGGAGTGTATATGAGTGAAATGACAACGAATGAATTAATAGAAAATAGAAAAGAAAAATTAGAGTATTATAAAGAAATAGGAATAAATCCTTATGAAAATGGATTTAAACCAAATAATGTAAGTAGAGATATAATAAAAGAATTTGAACAATATTCAAAAGAAGAATTGGAAGAAAAAACAATTAATGTTTCAATAGCAGGTCGTATAATGACAAAAAGAGGACAAGGAAAAGCTGGTTTTGCAACAATTAAAGATAATACAGGAGAAATACAATTATATGTAGGGAGTGCAAATATATCAGAATTAGAATTTAATGTTTGGAAAAAATTAGATATTGGTGATATTGTTTATGCTACTGGTGAAATTATGAAGACTAAAGTTGGTGCAATGGCAATTCGAGTAAAAGTATTAAATTTATTAACTAAAGCATTACGACCATTGCCAGAAAAATTTCATGGTTTAACTGATAAAGAAGAACGTTATCGTCGTCGTTATGTAGATTTAATAATGAATGATGAGTCAAAAAATATTTTAACTAAGCGAAGTAAAATTATTGCAACATTACGAAATACTTTAATTGAAAAAGGATTTTTAGAAGTTGAAACACCAATTTTACAAACAATGGCGGGTGGTGCAGCAGCTAAACCATTTATTACTCATCATAATTCACTTGATATTCCAATGTATTTAAGAATAGCAACGGAATTACATTTAAAAAGATTAATTGTTGGTGGTTATGACAAAGTTTTTGAAATTGGACGTTTATTTAGAAATGAAGGAATGAGTATTAAACATAATCCTGAATTTACTACTATTGAATTATATGAAGCTTATGGAGATATGGAATCAATGATGAAAATCACTGAAGAATTGATTCAAAAATTATGTTTATCAGTTAATGATACATTAGAAATTACTTATCAAGAAACTCCTATTAATTTAGGTAATTTTAAAGCAATTCATATGGTTGATTTAATTAAACAAGTTACAAAAGTAGATTTCTTTGAAATAACAGATATTGATGAAGCAAATGCAATTGCTAAAAAACATAATATTATATTAAATGATCATCATTATACAGTTGGTCACATTATTAATGAATTTTTC
>CAMZNW010000023.1 GCA_947313935.1 uncultured Mollicutes bacterium | reverse complement strand
ATTGTATGTATATGGACCAATATTATTACAATTTGTGAGTTACACACCATATTATGAAACGAATATTTTAGACGATAATTTATTAAAAATAGGAAAAAATAGAGGATATGAAAATAGTATTTCTTTAAGAAATAGTTGTAGTTATGGTTATTATAATGAACAAAAATTAAATTTGGATTATTCTAATGTAGAAGCATTTAAAAGTAGTATAAAAAAAGCAATTGATGATGGTTTAATTTTATCTGAAAAAGAAATTTATTCAAAAATACGATTAAAAAGTTCTCCAACAGGGAGTTATTTAGAAATTAGATTTATTGATATTAATCCATTTAATCGTTTAGGAATTACAATTGATATGATTGAATTTATTATTAATTTTATTAAGTATGTAGATAGTTTAACTATTAATGAATTTAATTTTTCAGAAAATATTAATAATTTTGAATTAGTAGCTCTAAATGGTCAAGATAAATCAATTGAGATGTCTATAAATGGTTGTAGAAAAACATTATATAATCATACTGTTGATTTTATTACAATAATGAGTGAAAAAAATAAAAATAAAATAGAACAATATAGTTTATTAAATATATTAAATGATTATAAAAAAAATAATTTAGATTTAAATAAATTTATTAGTAAAATAACGATTGATAATTTATCAATAAAAGAATTTGGAATGAAAAATGTTCATCATAAAGAAAAATTTAGGAATGATTATCCTGAAAAAACCTTAGAATTATCAACTAATATTTTAATTAAAGAAGCTTTGAAACAAAATTATCTAGTAGATATAGTAGATTTAAATGCAAATGCTATTATGATTAGTACAAAAGATAGAACAGAATTAATTTTTCAAGCAACGAAAACAAATGCTGATAAGTATGCAAATATTTTAGTAATGGAAAATAAAGTAATTACTAAAAAAATATTAAAAGCAAATGATATTAATGTACCAAATGGAATAGATTTTAGTGAAGTTAATCAAGATGAGATAAATAAGTTCGAAAATAAAAATATTGTTGTTAAGCCAATTGATACAAACTTTGGACTTGGAATTACAATTTTAGAAAATGCTTCAAATCATATGATTGATCAAGCAATTAAATTAGCATTTAATGAAAGTAAACATGTTTTAATAGAAGAGTATTTTTTAGGCACAGAGTATCGTTTTTTAGTAATAGGTGGTAAAGTAAGAAGTATTGTTAAACGCATAGCTGCAAATGTAG
>CAMZNW010000022.1 GCA_947313935.1 uncultured Mollicutes bacterium | reverse complement strand
CTTGTGGTGTTAAAGTAATAATTTTTGTAGCTAATGATTCAATAAAAGTAAAATCATGTGAACTAAAAAACAACGTTCCTTTAAATTTATCTAAAGCCTCATTAACTGACTGAATTGATTCTAAATCTAAATGATTTGTCGGTTGATCAAGAATTAATGTGTTTGCTTTAGATAACATTAATTTTGAAAACATCATTCGAACTTTTTCTCCACCTGATAATACTTTTACTTTCTTAAGTGGTTCTTCTCCACTAAACAACATTTTACCTAAAAAACCACGAATATAACTTTCAGATTGTTCTTCGCCAGAATAATTTCTTAACCAATCAACTAGATTAACATTTTCATCTACAAAAAAACTAGAATTATCGTTTGGTAAATAATCTGTTTGAACTGTTTTCCCAAATGTTACTTTTCCATCATAATCATTAATTTCACCAGCTAAAATATCTAATATCATTGAAATTGCATTTTCATTTTTTGATAAAAATACAACTTTTTGAGCATCAGAAATATTAAATGAAATATTATTTAATACTATTACTCCATCTACTATTTTAGTTAAATTTTCCACCGAAACTATATCACGTCCTAATTCACGTCCAATTTCTAATTGAATAAATGGATATTTTCTTGAAGTTGGTTTTATATCATCTAAAGTTATTTTTTCTAACATTTTTTTTCTTGAAGTTGCTTGTTTTGATTTAGAGGCATTCGCACTAAATCGAGCAACAAATTCTTCTAATTGTTTTATTTGTTCTTCTTTTTTAGTATTAGAATCCGATAACATATTACGTGCTAATTCACTTGATTCTCTCCAAAAATCATAATTTCCAATATATAATTTTGCTTCTTGATAATCAATATCAACAATATGTGTACATACATTGTTTAAAAAATGTCGATCATGTGATACGACTATAACTGTTTTACTAAAATTAATTAAAAATTCTTCTAACCACTTTATCGATTGAAAATCAAGGTGATTTGTAGGTTCATCTAAAATTAAAATATCAGGTGTTCCAAATAATGCTTGTGCTAATAAAACTTTTACTTTATCTCCACCAGATAATTCATCCATTTTTCGACTAAAATCTGTTTCACTTAATTTTAAAGAGTTAAGCATTTTTTCAGCTTCACTTTCAGCTTCCCAGCCATTTAAATCAGCAAATCTTTCTTCCAACTCTCCTACTTTATACCCATCTTCTTCATTAAAATCTTCTTTTGCATATAATTCATCTTTTTGTTTCATAATGTTAAATAATTCTTTATGTCCACGAATAACTGTTTCTAAAGCAGATAATTCATCAAACTTAAAATGATCTTGTTCTAAAACTGAAATTCTATTACCTTTTTCAATAATTATATCTCCAGAAGTTGAATCTATTTCACCTGATAATACTTTTAAAAAAGTAGACTTACCCGCTCCATTAGCTCCTATTATTCCATAACAATTTCCATCCATAAATTTAATATTTACATTATCGAATAATTTTCTACTTGCAAATTGTACTGATACATTAGCTACTGTTAACATAATTACTCCTTATCTATTTTATCCATATACTATACAACTCAGTAAATATAAATGCATTATTACGTCCTATTTTTATTGGAATTATTATTTCATCTATAACCATTTCTTTTAAATATTTTTTTCCAGTATTATAACTAATCGCATTATCTTCAACAAAATCAGATATTGTAAACATTGTATTTTTAAATAAATATTGTCGTATATTATCTTTTTCAATTATCTCTTTATATTCAATATATAATTTTATTGTAAGTTCAATACGTTGATTATTTTTTTGTAATTGAGCTCTTATTAAACGTAAAAATATAATTATAAATTCTTCATCTTGAATAATTGCAGATTGAAATAAAATATAATTACTTTTTATAACTTCAGATAAATATAAGTTACTATTTGAATCATCTTTTTTTATTAATAATGCATTCATTAATACTGAAGCCATTTCATAACGCTCTTCATTAGAAGGGAAATCTATATATACTTCTTGAAATAATTTTATAACATTTATTAAATAATCTAATTCATCTTTATCATAATTATATTTTAATATATTTTTCAATTTATAATTTTTCACACCACTATATGTGATAATTTCATTAACAAATTGCTCAGAAAAATCTCTATATTCCATTTTATTATTAGTTTGTTCAATTATTTTTAAATACTTATTTTTATCTTTTTTTATTTTTTGTTCATAATATTCATATTTTTTTAGTGATTCGTCTTTTAATTTTTTAGAAAAATATAATTCGTTATCAATAATATGAATTTTTATCATTTCATCATATTCCGTCCACTTATAAAAGCTATTTGCATTCTCAATTTCTCTAATTGTTTTTATTAGTGTATTTACTAACTCTAATGAAATTCGCATATTCCTCCTATAATAATAAAAAGTATCTTTAAAAGATACTTTTAATATATTTATTTTTTCTTTTCACGATGTAAAGTAGATTTATTACATTTTGGACAGAATTTTTTTAATTCTTTACGATCAGGATGTATTTTTTTATTTTTTCTTGTAATGTAATTTTCATTTTTACATTCTATACATACTAAAGTGATAACTTCACCCATAATGCCTCCTATAATTTATTTATTATATTTTGAATCGTGAAATTTAGTCATTATACCTTCATTTGAAAATAAATTACGTACTGTATTAGTTGGTTGAGCACCTTTAGATAACCACTCTAACGCTAATTTTTCATCGATTTTTACTACTGCAGGGTTTTTAACCGCATCATAATATCCTATTTCAGCAATTGAAATACCATCACGTTTAGTATTAACATCACTAACCACAATACGATAAAATGCTTGCTTTCTAGCACCCATTCTTTTTAAACGAATTTTTACCATATATTCTCCTTTTTTTTTCATTTATATTATTACATAAATTTTACAACATTGCAAACAAGTTAACCTTTTTTTATTAACCTAGTTTTAATCTTCAAATAATTTAGTAAATCCAATACCGACAGTGTCTGGTCCAACATGCATTGCTACAACTGGACCTAATGGTATAGATGGTATTGTTTTTATTGGTTTATCTAAACTTTTTTCAATCATTTTAGCTACTTTTTTCACTTCTTTATTAGATGATGTAAATGCAGATAATAATATATATTCAGCATCTTTATTTTTATTAATATATAATTCATATTGTTTTTTAATCTCTAAAAAAGCTTTTTTCTTTGAACGATATTTACCATGTTCATTAAATACTCCTGCATCAATACATAATAATGGTTTTATTTCAAATAAATTTCCTAATGCTGCAATAGAAGAAGAAATTCTACCTCCATAAGCTAAAAAATCTAATTTTCCTACTACAAGAAATATTTGAACATTTTCTTGATAAAAATCAATAATTTCTAAAATTTTATTTTTAGAAGTATCTTTATTTTTTTCTAATCTTTTTGCAACTTCTAATATAACAATCGATGCACCTGGTCCTACTGAATTTGTATCAAATACTTCAATTTTAATATTATTTTCTTCCATAAACATATTTGCAGCATTTGTCGCACCTTGAATAGTTCCTGATAAATTACAAGTAATTGTAAAAACCAAAATCCGTTCATATCCATCTTTTAATGCTTCTTCAAATTTTTTTAAAAATTCAGTTACACTTGGTTGAGAAGTTGTAGGGATTATTTTATTAAGCTCTATTTTTTTAAATATTTCATTTGTTGTTTTTTCATCATTCATTACTTCTTTATAAGTAACATTCTCAAAATTAACTGTTAGTGGTACTGTTTTTATATTATATTTATCTAAATATTCATTTGACATATAACAACTTGAATCACAAATAATCGCTGTTTTCATATTTTACTCCTCTTTATACTTATCTAAAAAACTATATTTTTTTTCATTATCTTTCCATCCAATTAATGATGAAATTTGAACATTCTTTGTTGCTGCAAAAATAGATTTATCAATGTTTTTATTTGTTTTTCGTAATTCTCCAAGTAACTCTTTAATTTCTAAACGTTTTGATGAAATTTTTGATGCAGTAACTACACATCCGCAATTCATTGTTTGAATTCCATTATATTTTGTATAAGATATTATATCATTTTCACGAACATATACCATTGGCCTAATTAATTCAATTCCTTTATATTTAGGATTTGTTGCCTTTAATTTTGGCATCATTGCATTAAATTTACCACCATATAAAACATTAATTAATACTGTTTCAATAAAATCATCATAATGATGTCCTAAAGCAATTTTATTACATCCCTGAGATTTAGCATAATTATATAACGCTCCTCGACGCATTTTTGCACATAAATAACATGGATAATCTTGTGCTATTTTATTTATTGTATTAAATATATTAGTATTGAATATATTTACATCTATATTTAATTTTTCACAACTATTTTTTAAAATTGTATAATTTACTTCATTAAATCCAGGATCCATCGCAATAAATTTTAATTCGAAATTTTGTTTTGAATGTTTTTGTAGTTCTTGCATTAATTTAGCTAATAACAATGAATCTTTTCCCCCTGAAATACAAACTGCAATTTTATCTCCATCTTCAATCATTTCATATTCTTTTATACCTTTTATAAATTTAGACCATAATGTTTTACGATATTTAGTAATTATACTTCGTTCAATATCCTCAATATCTTTAAAATCATTAATAACTTCAATACGTTTACAATGATTTTTAACTTCTAAATTTCCTTTTATTAAACTCATATGACCTCAAATGGATTTATATCTATATTTGATGAAATAGCATTTATATCTACAAAACAGTTAATGAAATCAGCCATATAATCGTTAAAAATAACTTCTATCGCATGTCCTGGATCGAGTAAACAGATATTCTTACTATATGCTAAATGTGCATCATGAAATTTAATATCACCCGTAATTAATAAATCACATCCATACATTTTTGCTTCTTCAATACATTCTATTCCGCTTCCACCAACAATTGCAACTTTTTTTATAATTTGTTCGCTTGAACCAACAATATTAACAGCATCTAATTCAAATGTTTTTTTTACTTTAATTGCCATTTGTGCAAGTGAAATTGGTTTTATATGTCCAAAACGTCCAATTCCAAAGTGTTCTTGCATATTCTCTATTTTAATAATTTTATAATTAAATATATGTGCATCATAAAATGTCGCTTTAATTTCTTTTATATCTTCTTCTTTTATAAAAGATTCAATTATTAAAATATCCTTATTATTTTCTACTTTATCAATATCTTTAAATATTTTCACTTGCGGAGAAATATTATAATTTTGAATTTTTCTTCCACGTTGTCCAATTGGAGTTTTCTTTAAAGTTTCAATTGATTTTTCTAAATTTTCCTGTGTTGTTTCAATTGTTACTTGATAAGTATGTTTGGTTGATGTATTTTTTAAAACACGTACTGATTTAATATCTAATAATTCACATAACCAATCATTCATTCCATTTTTTGCAATATCAACATTTGTATGCATTACAAAAATGGCAATATCATTTTTTATTAAAGTTCTAATAATTTTACCTTGAGGCGTTTTAAAGTTTATATTTTTTAATGGTTTTAATATAATCGGATGATGACATACAATTATATTACACTCTTTTTCAATTGCTTCTTCAATAACATCACGTGTTACCTCAGTTACTGTTAAAACATTTGTTATTTGATTATTTTCATCCCCTAATAAGAGTCCATTATTATC
>CAMZNW010000021.1 GCA_947313935.1 uncultured Mollicutes bacterium | reverse complement strand
TTTAATTAATACCCCTTCAATACTAGTATCTTTAATAGCATGAGTAATTTCAATATTTACAATATTATCTAAACAATCATTTAATTGCATAATATTTTGTTCAAAAGTACTTTCTAAATCTATATTAATCAAACATTCTAATGCTTGAGTCATATGTTTAGTTGGAATAATTTCAATATTTACATCTGTAATCATTTCTTTAGCTGCATTGGCTGCCATCATAATATTTGAATTATTTGGCATCAAAATAACATTTTTAGCATTAACATTATATATAGCTTTTGTAATATCTTCTATTGACGGATTTAAAGTTTGTCCTCCAATAATTAATTCAACATCTTGAATTTTTTCAAATAAATCACCTAAACGAGCAGAAGATACAACTGTTACAATTCCAATATCTTTTTTATTTTCTGATTTTTTGATTATTTCTTCTTCTGCTTGAATACGCATATTCTCAGATTTTAATGTAATTATCTCTCCAAGTGAACTTCCATATTCAAATACTTTTGTCGGTTGTTCTGTATGGACATGAACTTTTAAAATATCTTCATCTATAATTGCTACAATAGAATCACCAAAAGTTATTAACTTTTCTCGAATAACATTTATATCACTATTTGTATTCTTTAATTTTATTAAAATTTCTGTACAATATCTATAAATTATTTTTTTTGGATCTAATATATGTTCTTCTGTTTGTCTAAAAGATTCAAAATTTTGTTTTATTTCTACTTTTTCACCTTTTAAATTAGCTAACATTCCTTCAAAAATATATACTAAACCTGCTCCACCACTATCTACAACATTAGCTTCTTTTAATATTGGTAAAATATTAGGAGTATTTTCTAAAGAAATATGTGCATTTTTAACAATATTTGTTAAATATTCTTCAAAATCTAATGTATTATCACTTGTATTTTCAACCATTTCTCGTGCAACTGTTAATATAGTTCCTTCTACTGCTTTAATAACAGAACCATATGCACGAACAACACCTTGCTGTAAAGCTTTATGAAATTCTACAACACTTGCTTCAATAATTCCTTCTAATCCTTCAGCAATTCCACGAAAAAATTGTGATAAAATCACTCCTGAATTACCACGTGCCCCCATTAAAAGACCTTTTGAAAATGATTTTGCAAGTTCTGCAATTTCATTATTTGAGTTATTCAAAATAGAATTTACACCAGCTTGAAAAGTCATATTCATATTAGAACCTGTATCTCCATCTGGAACTGGAAAAACATTTAAATTATTAACTTCTTCTTTTTGTCCATTTAAAACTTCTGCTCCATACATAAGCATCTCACTATATTTTTTTGCAGTTATTTTCATTATTACCCCTCTATACAATGTTTAATAATTACATCAACATTTTTATCTATTAAACCATATTTTTTTTCTACAGCAAATTTAACAACTTTTTGTATTTCTATTGCAACTTGTTTGAAATTTGTTTCTGAAAAAACATTTATATAACATTCAATAGAAACTGTATTACGATATATTTGTGTAACTATAACATCTTTATAGATATTTTTTGAAAATACTAATCCTAATTTTTGAAAGATATTTTTAGTGCCCACTGATGCAATTCCTGGAACCATCATTAATTGTGCTTTAATTACTTCTTCTACTTCATAAGAAGAGATATTAAAAACACCATGTGTTTTATGTATTACTATATTCATAATTCCTCCAATTTATTTATTAATAAAATGTAAATATATATATATACACAACATTACAATAAAAATAATTGTTAATGTTTCAATAACTGTCATTAAAAATGTTTTTAATAAATTAATAAATCCATTAGTAACTTCTTTTTCTTTTTCTTTTTCTTTTTCTTCAATATTTACAGCTTCTTTTTGTGCTACTTCTTGTTCAATAATTATACGTTTTTGTTTTATTAAATTAACTTCTGATTCTAATTTTTTTTTTTCATTTATTTCATCCATAATTAAATTTAAATTTTGCATTGAAGTATTATTGACTTTCATATTATGTTTTTCTATATCTACATTAGTTGGATTTGAATTTTGAGTACTTGTAGATTCAAATTCTTCTAAAACATCTAAATCAATATGATAATCATCTATTAATGGATTAACATCTTTAATAGATTCTGAAGTGTTTACTCTATTAATTTGTTCTTTTTTTATATTATTTATATTATTAACTTTTAAAACATTTATATAATTAACTAAATCTATTCGCATTATTTTTTTTAATTTTTTTTTTACTTGTAATAATTCTTTATATTTTTTTTTAAAAGATTCCTTAATATACTTATTACTTGCTAAAATTACTTGTTGTTTTATTATTTTTAAAATTCCAGATTTCAAATGAACATTTGCTTCAGGATTACTTGTTCTATTTGTTGCATATTTTTTAGTATATACATTATATTTTACATCTAATCCTAAATCTATTTTTGTAAAATCTTCTTCTATTGATGACATTTTATTTGTTAAATTAACCTTTATTATTTCATTAATTTCATTAGAATATTTATTCATACCATTTTTATATTCTGCAATTTTTTCATTTACTATTTCATTTAATTTATTAATTATTTCATTTTCCGTTGTATTAGTATCAATAGTTTCTTTATAACTTACAATAGCGTTATTTATTTTCATTACTATTGATTTTGAATGTTCATTAAATAATACATCTATTTTATTTAAATTCATCTTTTGCTCCTATTTTTTACCTTTTTTATTAGCTATTTTCATTTGTTTCATTATTTGATTAACTCTTTTCTTAGTTGGGGCTTGTCCCATTCCTTTTAACATAGCTGCTATCATATCCTCAGATATCGGTGGATTTTTCATTAATTCACGTTTTACAATAAAACGTGCTAAAAAAATACCTAGTGCAATTCCTAAAATAAAAATACCTGCATAACTTAAAAAATTTAACATTAATACTCCTTTTCTATTATTATAACATATTACAAATGTTCTTTAAAGTTATTAATAAAATTAACAACTTCAATTGGTGACATTTTATTTAAATCTAAATTTTTAATTCGTTCTAATTTCAACTTTATTAACTCTAATTCTTGTTCATTATTATTTTCTAATTGTTTAGTATCTTTATTAAAAATAGTATGATTGTCCTCTAGTTGATACATAATTTGATTAGCGCGTACAATTACTTCATCTGATAAATCTGCTAATTTTGCCACTTCAATTCCAAAACTTTTTTCAACCCCACCAGGAAGAATTTTATGATAAAAAGTTAATTCTCCGTTTTCTTGCTTTGCTTTTACATGAATATTTTTTAATTTTTCTAAATTATTTTCTAATTCTATTAATTCATGATAATGAGTTGAAAACAATGTTTTACATTTTATTTTTTGATGAACTTCTTCAATAATTGCTTGAGCAAGTGCAATCCCATCATAAGTTGATGTTCCTCGTCCTAATTCATCAAATATTAATAGTGAATCTTTTGTAGCATTTGTTAATGCTTCTGCTGTTTCTTTCATTTCAACCATAAACGTTGATTTTCCTTGGGCTAAATCATCACTTGCACCTATTCTTGTATAGATTTTATCTATTATTTTTAAATGTGCTTCTTTTGCTGGTACATAACATCCCATTTGACCCATAATTATTATTAATACAAGTTGACGCATATAAGTAGATTTCCCAGACATATTAGGACCTGTTATTAATAATATGTCAACATCTTCAGGCATTAAAATATCATTATTAATATATGTTTTTAATCCTTGTTTTACAACTGGATGAAATCCTTCTATTATATTAATAACATCTTTTTCTTCATATTTAGGACATACTAAATTATTATTTTTACTTAATTTAGCAAAAGATGACATTACATCAATAAAAGCAACTTTATGTGCGAGACTTTGTAATCTTATCATTTCTTTTTTTACATATAATTTTATTTCTTCAAATACTTGAATTTCCAATTTTTTTAACATATCTGATGCATTTAATATTTTATTTTCTTCTATTTTTAATTCTTGGGTTATATAACGTTCACAATTTGCCATTGTTTGTTTACGAATATAATTATCTGGCACTTTATTTAAAAATGAATTAGTTACTTCAAAAAAATATCCAAATATTTTATTATATTTTATTTTTAAATTTTTAATACCTGTTATTTCTCTTTGTTCTTGTTCTAAATCTAAAAGCCATTTAGTAGAATTAGTTTTTAAACTTCGTAAACGGTCTATTTCATCATTAAAACCTTCTTTAATTATATTACTATCTTTTATACTCCTTGGTAAATCTTCACCTAATGATAAACATAACATTTTGTATACATCATCAACAGGATCTATCTCTTCATTTAAAATGCTAAATTCTCCACCTAATGCATCTAAAGATTGTTTTAAATTTGGTATTGATGCTAATGATTTTCTTAGTTGTTCTAATTCTCTTGGTGTAATTGTTGATTCACTTACTCGAGCAATTAATCGTTCAAAATCATATATTTTTTTTAAACTTTCTTCTAAATCATACATAATTATTGGATTATTTAATAATAGTTCAATATAGTTTTGTCGACGATATATTTCTTTTTCATTAATTATTGGATTTAAAATGTATTTTTTTAATTGACGACGACCCATCGCTGTATTCGTTTTGTTCATATACCAAAAAAAAGATCCAAAATAATCATGTTCTTTAGCTGTTTTAACTAATTCTAGTTGAATTAAAGTATTAGCACTTATATACATATAATCATCTTTATATATATGTTTGTATGGTTTTAAATGATCAGTTTTTCCACAACTTATTTCTTCAATATATTTTGTTAATTCCTTTTGTACGTCATCAAGGGTTTCTAAAACAACAACCTTTTTATTATAAGTAATATTATAGTATTCAATCAATTCACTATATTTATATAAACTATTATTAATATCAATAATTTCTTTAATATTTAAAATTATTATTTCATTAAATGCTGTATCTATATTTAAAAAATCAACAAAATACATTTCACCTGTTGAAACATCTCCATAAGCTAAACGTATTTTATCTGTTATTGCAATAGCACCAATATAATTATTTTCATTATTATTTTCATCTTGATATGTACCTGGTGTAACAACTTTTGTTAGTACTCGATTTACTCATTTTCCAGATTGAACCATTTGATCATCTTGAGAAACAATTGCTACCTTTTTATTAAAAAACATTAATCTTTTTGTATATTCATTAATACTTGAAATTGGTACACCTGCCATTGGTACTTTATCTGGTAAACCTGCAAATTTAGAAGTTAAAGTTATTTCTAATAATTTACTTACTTCTAAAGCATCATCAAAAAACACTTCATAAAAGTCTCCTATTTGAAAAAATATAATACAATCTTGATGTGTTAATTTAAAATCATAATATTGTTGCATTGCTCCAGATAATTTTGCTCTATCGATTGATAAAATATTCATTTTTCTCCATTAAATTGATTCTTTGTTAATACTTAACTCTTTTGGTTGAATTAGTTTTTTATCTTTTATAATAATATTTATTAATTCCTTTAAAGTATCATGTAAATTATATGTATAACTTGCTTGTACAATTGATTTATCATTCTCTTCATCTTTAATTCCATTTTCATTTAAATCAACATATAATCCACTACTTATATCGTTATATGTATTAGTAATAATATGCATATGTTTAAATATTTCATATCTTTGTTTAACATTTACTCCATTTTTTTCTTTATCTATATTTTCTTTTAATTTTTCTTTATCTTCTACATTTTTATTTTCTATTTTAATTAAATTATTTTGATAATTTAAACCAGTTTTTATAATAATTTGAGAAACAATTGAATCTGCAATATAAATTGAACCAAATCCTTTGCTAAATTCATCATTCATTTTATTTCTAATAGTAATATTATCTGCAGCATTTTCAATATTTAATTCACTAATTATTGCTTTATTATCATATTTGTGAATTATTTTTTGAAAGAGTGTATATTGTTCGTTATCATTATTTACTCCTACATATAAATATTGATGATTTTCATTTGTCTTAACAAGTTCCATTGCTGCTTGTTTGACTATATAGTTATAATTTATTTTAATATTCGCAACATTTTCAAGATTTGAACTATAATCTTCATTAATTAAAATGAATGTTTTTTCTTTATAGCGATTAAAAGAATTACTCATTACATCTGTAATGGATAAATTATCAATTATAATTAAATCATTTCTGGCTACTATTTTATTCCATCTTTGTATACTTGTATTACTTAATTCACTTGATTCTAAATTAATTGGAGTAGGTTTATCTACTTCTTGTTTTACTTCATTTAAAATATTAAAAATATATGCTTGTTCACTATGATCAACTAAATCATCGTTTTGATATAAATAAGCTACTTCAAATGAATTACTAATCACATTTTTAATATTATAACCAACTAAACTAACTATTGTAATAATTAATACTATAAATGGTATAATTATATGCTTTAATCGTACTTTAACATACATTATTTCTCCTTAAGAGTTAACTGAATACGTCCTTTTTCTATATCTAAATCTTTAATTATAAATTCTTTAACATCTCCTATTTTTAAAAAGTCACTTACTTGACTAACAAATTTATTAGATATTTGTGAAACATGAATTAAAGCATCATTTTTTAGACCTATATCTACAAATGCTCCAAAATCTACTATATTTCGCACTTGTCCTTGAACTTTCATATGTAACTTTAAATCTTCAATTTTTGTTACTTTACTATCAAATTTTGCCACTTGCATTTTATCTCTAATATCTATATTTGGTATACTAAAAGCATTTAATATATCTCTTATTAAAAATTCTGATACTTTATAAGTATTAGCAATTTCAATACTATTAACATTTTTACAAATTTCTTTGGTTGTAGGTGTACCTAATTCTTTTTTATCTATTGCTAATTCTTTTAATAATAATGTTGCTAATTTATAACTTTCAGGGTGAATAAAAGTGGTATCTAAAATTTCTTTTCCTTCAAATACTTTTAAAAAACCTGCAGATTGTTCGTATGCTTTTGGACCTAATCTTTTTACATGTTTTAATTGTTTACGTTCTGTAAAATGCCCTATTTCTTGACGATATATAATAATATTTTTAGCAATTGTTTTATCTAAACCAGAAACATATTTTAATAACTCTGCACTAGCAGTATTAACATCAATCCCAACACGGTTAATATTTTTCAACATAATAAAATCTAAACTTTCTGATAATTCTTTTTGATTAACATCATGTTGATATTGACCAACACCAATCGATTTTGGATCAATTTTAACAAGTTCTGCCATTGGATCTTGTACTCGACGTCCAATTGAAACAGCACTCCGTTGTTCTACTTGTAAATCTGGAAACTCTTCTTGTGCTACTTTTGATGCTGAATAAACTGAAGCTCCAGCTTCTGAAACTATGTTAAAATCAATATCTAAATTACGACTTTTTTTATATTCTTTAACTAAAGTTTCTGTTTCACGTGATGCTGTTCCATTTCCACCAACAATTAAATTAATCGGATATTTTTTAAATAATTCATCAAATTTTTTATATGTTCCTTCATGATCATTTCGTGGTTCATGTGGATAAACTACATCAATATTTAAAACTGCACCTGTTTCATCTATTACTGCTAATTTACAACCTGTTCGAAATGCAGGATCAATACATAAAATTGTTTTATTTTTTAATGGTGATTGTAGTATCAATACATCTAAATTTTCAGCAAATAATTTGATTGCTTGTTCTTCTCCTTTTTTAGTAATAAGTGTTCTAATTTCACGTTCAATTGAAGGAAATATTAATCGCTCAAACGCGTCTAAATTTATCTCATTAAATAATTGCTGTTTATCTTGTGAGAAATTTTTAATATTTTTACTTGCAATAAAATCTAATGCTTGTTGATTATCATAATCTATTGTTACATTTAATATTTTTTCTTTTTCACCACGATTAAACGCTAACACTCGATATGATGGTAATTTTTTAATTGGTTGTGAAAAATCATAATACATTTCATATTTACTTTTTTGATCTTTTTCTATTCCTCCTCGTTTCACTTTAGTTCTTAATATTCCTCGTTCTAATATATTTTTACGTACATATTCACGATATATTGCTGTATCTGATATATTTTCTGCAATAATGTAACTAGCACCTATAATTGCAGCATTAATATCTAATACTTCATCTGAAAGATAT
>CAMZNW010000020.1 GCA_947313935.1 uncultured Mollicutes bacterium | reverse complement strand
AAATAATATTTATTTAAAAATAATTTATCTAAATGATAAATTATCTTTAAATAAATATTATTTTATATTTTACTATTTGGAATATCTGGAATATCTGGAATATCATCAAATGGTAAACAATATGTAATATCTGGAATTTTTAATGGAATATCTACTTTTTTAGTATGTCTAACTTTTCCATCAGGATTTTTTTCATTTAATACAACTCCAATAGTATGTGAAGCGACACAAGCATTTTTAGTTAAATAACCAAATGGGATATTAATAGAAAGTTGATTTATATTTTTATATTGTTTATGATCAACATAAATTGTCCAAGTAGAAGTACTACGATAATCTCCAGAATAATCCCATTTTAATTGAATTGAATTATCAGTTAAATTACTTGTAACTTTAGGGGGTTCCGCTTTTTCATCTTCAAAGTTATCTTTAATATTTTTAGCTTCAGGAGAATTTTTGAAAAATAAATATTTTTTAGCCTTTTTATCTTTACTTCTAGTTAAAGGCCATTTTTCAGGTTCTAATGTTTCATAATAAAGTGTATTAGGTTTATTATACTGATTATCATGTAAATAAGGAGATGAACTATAATAAGCAGCACTCATAATACTATTAAACATAATTTGATCAGTATAAATAGATTGAGGAATATAAGCGCCTTTTTGTTCTTCTTTACTAGGGTATCCAACCCATAAAGCAGATGTTATTTCAGGTGTATAACCAATATCCCAGTTATCTCGTGAATTACCATCAGGAATTCCATAACTATTAGCACTCCAGTTAGAAGTACCAGTTTTTGCAGAAACATTAGGAATAGCAGGATTTAATTTATAACGTGATAACCATTCAGCTTCAGGTTTATTAGTAGATAACATATCAGTCATCATAAAAGCAGTTTCAGGTGACATTGCTTTATGTGATTCATATTTAGGAATAAATGTAGAACCATATTTTTCATAATAAGGACTATTCTTACTAATAACAATTTTAGTAATAGCATGTGGTTCATTATAAGTACCACCATTACCAAAAGCAGCATAAGCAGCAGCCATTTCAAGAGGAGTAGAACCATACTTCCACCCACCAATTGCATAACTTTCATTAAAATCATTAATATCTGAATCACTAATACCTAGTCCAGCAACAAAATCATTAATTTTATTAAGACCAACAGCTTTTACAACTTCTTGAAATGTTTTAACAGCTGTTGTATTACGTGATAAAGAAAGAGCTGCTTGTATGGAAAGATCCCCTTTATATTCATTATCAGCATTATTTATTTTAGGTCCACCATTTGAATAATTAACAGGTGAATCAACTATTTTATGTGCAGTAGACCAATGTAAAAATTCAAGTGCAGGGCCATAATCAACAATTGGTTTAGATGTTGAACCTGGTTGTCGTTGATTATTAATTGCATAATTAGTTCCAAGTAAACTTGCTTCACCATAACGAGGACCAATTGCTAAAACTTCACCATTTTGAGTATCAATTGTTGCAACACCAGATTGTAACTTATCATAAGGATAAATTGAGTCATCGTTTTGAGTATCATATGTTGCTTTTTGTAAATCAGGATCCATAGAAGTATAGATTTTTAAACCAGCAACAGAAGGATCAAAATCAGAACCAAATATATCAAATAATTCACGATAAACTAAATCAACAAAACCAGTATTTTCAGCATTAGCACCATGTTTAGTAGGGACATGTTTTTGTAAATACTTTGAAGTAGGTGTAGCAATTGCTTTATCATATTCTTCTTTAGTAATTGATTTTTGTTTATACATAGATAATAATACAATATTACGACGTTTTTCTGATGCTTCAGGATGAACATAAGGATCATATGTAGCTGGTAAGTTAGTAATACCTGCTAAAGTAGCTGCTTCAACTAAATTTAATTTATCAGCAGAAGTATTAAAATAATATTGAGAAGCATTTTCAATACCATAAACACTATTATCAAAATTCATTAAATTAACTAAATTTTCCAAAATTTCTTCTTTAGAAAACATTTGATTTATTTTCATAGCATAACCCATTTGAGTAAATTTATAACGTAAAGGCTCATAATGTTTACGAGGGAAAAATTTGGGATCAGTTGTTGTTTCTTTTTTATCATTATCCCATGGTAAAAACACCCAATTTTCCATATAAATTAATTTCCCTAATTGCATAGTTAAAGTTGAGCCACCACGATCATTAGATGTGAAAATAGAAACTAAAGTAGCCTTAACAAGACCAAAAAAATCAACAGCATTATTTGTTCTAAAATTATTATCTTCAGTATCAATTAAAGCATCAATGTAATAATGACTAATATTAAAATTATCATCTTTTAAACATGTAGTTGAATCATCTTTACATAAAGGTACAAAAGTAGTATTAAAAGATGATAATGAATTAATAAAATCATCATTTCGATCATAGATATCTACAGAAGAATTTGATTTCCAAAAAGTAACCTTTGAAACATCAGTGATATCTTTATAGGAACTATAAAAAATACTACCTAAATAACTAATAAATAAAAGTCCTAATAAAAATAAAACAAGAAGTATTTTCATTATAATAGATTTTTTTTTATTCTTCTTTTTATTTTTTATTTTCTTAAGTTTATTTTTATTTGTTCTACGTTTATTATCTTCAATACTCATATTTAATACTCCTTTAAATAAATTTTAATTGTAGATATATATTTAATATATATATTTGTTTCTACTTGTAAATACAAATTATTAATTTCCTTATAAGTTAAAATTTTATTATAAGGAAATTGTTCAATTGGAATAAAGTATGTTTCATGATATTGTTCAAAATACAAAAGAAAAAAGGCGATACCACCACACTTAAAAACTTTTTTTAAATGTTTTATTTGATGAATTGGAATAATATTAAAATTATATTTTAGTTCTTTTGTTTGTTTAACATCAAAGTCAATATAATGTCCACAATATACACCAGCATAATCAGTTGTAGATTTTTTATTAAAAACACCAGTTACATAATTTTGATTTGTAGAAATAATTTTAATTGGTGTAGCTTTTTTATTAATTAAAGCAACATCGGTCTCAGCATAATAAATATTAGTTTTATTAATTAATTCTTCTAAAAACATTCCACGATTTTTATAAGAATAATGCTGATTAATTTTATTATTAAAAATCATAAAACACCTCGTTAATATAATATCATAAATGGGTTAAAAAATGTAATTTTTATAAAAATAGAAATCTTAAGAAAAATAGCCAATTGACAATTTAAGAGAAAAATGATATTATATAATTATGTTTAAATATAAAGAATTATTTAAAATTAAAAATTTAAAAGGGATTGTTATTTCAATCGTAATTTTTTTAGTGATTTTAAATTTAAGTATAGTATCTGCAAAAGTAACAAATAATATTAATTTAAATAATGTAGGAATCACATATGAAAATGGTGATTTATTAAATATTTCTACTGATTCAAACGAAATAAATAATGCAAATAATGAATATGAAAAATTTACTAAAGAGAATCGAAAAATAAATACAAATTATGTTACATCAAAAACTTTATTAAATATTCAACAAGATAATATCCAACAAGAACAAGTATTAAATAAAAAAACTGAAGAATTAGAAAAAGGTTATGAAATTACAATTGATGATATTGATCCAATATATATTGATAATTTAGATTATGTAAATTGGGCTGAAGATGTTATTGTTAGAGTATTATTACCAACAGACAGTTTATATAGTATTTATAAATCTTCTGGTACTGTACCAACTTTTACTTATAAAGATAAAATATATTCAAATGTGTCAATTTATAATAAGGTTCATATTGAAAAAAGATTTGTACCAAATACAAAAGTTATAAAATCAAAAGAAGATTTTTTGTATTATATATTACATGGTGATGAAAAAAAAAAGAAAGATAAATTGACGGATAAAAATAGTATAAAAAAAATTCAAAAAAAGTATAAATTAACAGATGAAGAATTATCTTTAAACAATCCAGGAATAAAACAAAACCAATTAGAATATGATGGACATGAAATAATAGTAAATAAGTTAACGCCATTAATAAAATATACTTATTTGATGGAAGAAACGAAAGAAGAAGTGATTCCATTTAAAGTAGAGAAAAAATATGTGAAATCAATGGCTAAAGGAGAATATAAAATCATAGAAAATGGAGAAGATGGAAAATCTTATGTTACTTATAGAAATGTTATTGTTCAAGGGAAAGTTCAAAATCAATTTAAAATAAAAAATCATATTTTAATTCGTCCTAAAAATGAAAAGCGTAATGTAGGTACTCATTATGTACCAGGTGTAGGAACAGGACATTGGGGTTGGCCTTCATCAGGGACAAAAGCAGGTATAACAAATCCATTTGGTGGATGGGCAATTGCTGGGACATCTTTTCATACAGGAACAGATATTCAATCTTGGTATGGTGCTCCTGTTTATGCAGCAGATAATGGTGTAGTTACTGAGTCTGGTTATGATCCTTATGTATTTGCAGGTTTAAGTGTTGGATTAAATCATAATAATGGTTATACTACTAGGTATTGTCATTTATCAAGAACTGTTGTAAATGTAGGTGATACGGTGGAAAAAGGACAAATAATTGGATATGAAGGCTCAACAGGTGCTACAACGGGAGAACATCTTCATTTTTCAATTAAATATAATGGACAATATTTTAATCCAATGACATTAGTATTTGAATAATTAGATATAAATATATATATTAAAGGAGTTGGATTTATGTCAACAAATCTAGAAGATTATGATTTTGAATTACCAGATAATTTAATTGCACAAAGTCCTTTAAAGGAACGTTCTGATTCTAAATTATTAGTATTAAATCCAATTACTGGTGAAATAGAAGATAAAAAATTTTGTGATATAATAAATTTTTTAAATGAAGATGATGTTTTAGTAATGAATAATACACGAGTAATACCAGCACGTTTATTTGGGGTAAAAGAAATTACAAATGCAAGTATTGAAGTATTATTATTAGAAGAAATAAAAACTGATATTTGGGAAGCTTTAGTAAAGCCTGCAAAAAGAATTAAAGTAGGAGATAAGATAATATTTGGAAATAATGATTTAATAGCAGAATGTGTTGAAGTTAAAGATGATGGAATTAGAAATTTTAAGATGATATATAAAGGGATTTATTTAGAAATATTACAACGTCTTGGTACAATGCCATTACCACCATATATTAAAGAAAAATTAGATGATCAAGAGCGTTATCAAACTGTTTATTCTAAAGTAAATGGTAGTGCAGCTGCACCAACAGCGGGTCTACATTTTACAAAAGAGATATTACAACAAATTAAAGATAAAAATATAGAAATACTTGAAGTTACTCTACATGTTGGATTAGGGACATTTCGTCCAGTTAATATTGACAATATTTTAGAATATAAAATGCATAGTGAAAAGTATATAATGTCTCAAGAAGTAGCAGATAAATTAAATGAGGCTAAAAAAAATAATAAACGAATTGTAGCAGTAGGAACTACTTCAACGCGAGTATTAGAAGCAAATTTTAAAAAATTTAATGAGTTTAGAGGAGAGCGAGATAGTACGGAAATATTTATTTATCCAGGATATGAGTTTATGGCAGTAGATGCCTTAATAACTAATTTCCATTTACCTAAATCAACTTTATTGATGTTAATTTCAGCTTTAGTTGATCGAGAAACTATTTTAAAAACTTATGAATATGCAGTGAGTAAGCAATATCGTTTTTTTAGTTTTGGTGATTCAATGTTTATAAATAAGGAGAAAAATAATGGTAAAAAAAGTTAAATATGAACAATTAAAACGTGCAACAGATTGTAATGCTCGTTTGGGAATTTTACATACGCCTCATGGCAGTGTAAAAACTCCGATGTTTATGCCAGTAGGTACTCAAGCAACAGTAAAAACACTTTCCCCTGAAGAAGTTTCAGCAGTTGGAAGTGGTGTTATTTTAGCAAATACATATCATTTATGGTTACGTCCTGGGGAAAAATTAATTGAACGAGCTGGTGGATTACATAAATTTATGAATTATAATGGTCCGATGTTAACAGATAGTGGAGGATTTCAAGTTTTTAGTTTACAACATATGCGTAAAATAAGCGAAGATGGGGTAACATTTAATTCACATTTAGATGGTTCAAAATTATATTTAACTCCAGAAAAATCAATTGAAATACAACAAAAATTAGGTGCTGATATTGCGATGAGTTTTGATGAATGTATTCCATATCCAGCAGATTACAATTATGCTAAAGATTCGATGTTACGAACTATTCGTTGGGCAAAAAGAGGTTTAGATGTTCATACACGAGAAGATCAATCATTATTCGGGATAATTCAAGGTGGAGAGTATCCTAAATTAAGAGAATATTGTGCAAAAGAACTTGGTAAGATGCCATTTGATGGTTATGCAATTGGTGGTACTAGTGTAGGAGAACCAAAAGATGTTTATCGTGAAATGATTGATATGTCAATTAAACATTTACCACAAGACAAACCAATTTATTTAATGGGAGTAGGTTCACCAGTATCAATTTTAGAAGCAATTGAACGTGGTGTGGATATGTTTGATTGTGTTTTACCAACAAGAATTGCGCGACATGGTACAGCAATGACGATGAATGGACGTGTTGTT
>CAMZNW010000019.1 GCA_947313935.1 uncultured Mollicutes bacterium | reverse complement strand
ATTTTTTATTTTTTATATAGTTGGTTATTTAATGTCAAGCATACAATTTGAAAAAATAGAAATATTTGCAACAAAAAATAAATTAATTTTATTAAGCTTAAGTACAATTGTATTTTTAGGATATTTAGAATTTGGGCATGTAACTAACTTTAAACTATTTTATCAATATACAACAGGTATTGAAAAATTAAGGATTGATTCATATCAAATGTATTTTTCATTAGATATTGTATTAATGTTTGCAACAGTTATTAATGCTTTATTATTAATTAGTTTAATTAGTAAAAAAGAATCAAAAATTTCAATTTATGGTCAACAAACAATGAGTATTTATTTGATTCATATTTTTATTGTATCATCTTTTAATTCAAGTATGTTACCTGCAACTGGAATAATTGGAACAATAATTTTAGTAACTATTTTAGTATTAATTATAGTAAGTGTATCATTAGTTTTAAATAAATTGTATCAAAAAATATATTTGAATTAATAAGTTTTAGAGGAGTAAAATGTATTATGTTAAACCATATATTTATTGAATGACTTATTATACTTTATTTTATCCAATTATTTATCTAATAATTGATAAAAAATAAAATTAAGGAACAAAACAATAGATAAAAATTATGTTATAATTACTTTTGCTGATGTTGATAAATCTATTTATAAAAATGCAGACCAATTTGAGATAAGTATAATTTTACAACAACCAAAAAAAATTTGGACTAAACTTTAATCAAACAAAAAATAAATAATTGGTTAATTGAATAATAATAAAGTAGAGTATAATAAAATTTATTATATTCTATTTTTTAAAATATAAATATAGTGTTTTACAAAGGAATTAAGATATATGTTATAATATTAAAGATAGGTGGCGATATGAAATTTAAAAAAACATCTAAATTAGCAATAACAGCGTTAGTAATTGTAATAGTAGTAGCATATATACAAAATTTACGGGAAGTATATGTATTTTACAATAGTAATGAAATAATTGATAAATCTTCAATATATGTTGAAGGAAATATTGATAATAAAAATATTAAAAGTAGTAAAACTATAAAAAATAATAGTATATTTTGGGATATAAGTGCTAATTATAATGTTCAAAATTATGGTGATTTATCAAATATATATAATGTTTTCAAATTAGAAAACCTTCAACCAAGTACAAGTTATTTAGCTACTTTAGATTTTGATTTTATTGATAATACAAATGTATTTAATGCAATAAACGTTGGTATTTTAGATTATCAACCAGAACAACAAATATCAACCAAAAATATGATAAAATTATCAGATGAAAAAAAAAATAATTTTAAAATGATAAAAAATACTGAAAATATAAAAAACACTAAATTAATAACTAATATTAATCATTTTTCAAATGATAATAATAGTTTGAAATTAATAAAAATAAACAATTATGATAGTAAATATCAAATTGAAATAAATTTTAAAACAAATCCACTTGGAAAAGCTTGGTTAGTATTTTCGTTTGATAAAGATATAAAAAACAAAAAAGATATTAATTATGATTTATCAAAAGTTATGTTAAAATTAAATAAAGGAGTTAGTGATGATAACAGCAAAAACGAATCAAAGTATGAGTCAGTTGCGTAAATTAAATCAAAAGAAATATCGTAAATTAAATCAACAATATATAGTATTTTCACCAAATGTAGTAAAAGAAGCGATTAAAACAAATAATTATGAACAATTAATAACAACCAATCAAGATTTTCAATATAATCATACATTAGTATCATATGAAGTAATGGAAAGTTTAGTGAGTATTAGACCAGTACCTGAAGTGATTGCAATTGTTAAGATGAAACCTGAAAAAGAAATAACAGGTGATAAAGTTTTGGTTTTAGATGAAATACAAGATCCAGGAAATTTAGGAACAATTTTAAGAACTGCTAAGGCATTTGGTTTTAATGATATTGTTTTAGGTAATGGATGTGTTGAAATTTATAATGATAAAGTTATTAATGCAGCACAAGGAGTACATTTTCATATGAATATTATTCATAGTGATATTTTAATATATTTAAAAAATTCAACTAAACCGATTATTACAACATTTTTAGATGAAGAATCAACAAATAATCCTCATTTTGAGGAATTTAATTTAGTAATTGGAAATGAAGGACATGGAATAAATCCACTTGTAAAAGAATTAGGACATGTTAATTATAAATTAGATATTGATTTTGAATCATTAAATGTAGCAGTTGCAACTGGAATTATAATTCATAATCTTAGATAGGAGGAGTAATATGAAAAAATTTGAAGAAATAAGAGAACAATTTAAACTGAAAATTAATAATGTTAATAATCATCAATCTTTAAAGGAATTAAAGGTTGAATTTTTTGGTAAAAAAGGGTTAATAACAGGTTTAATGTCAGAGATGAAAAATATAGAAGATAAAAAAAGTTATGGTCAAGCGATAAATGATTTAAAATGTGAATTAATGGCACAATATAATATTGTAGAACAAGAAATTAATGAAGTATTATTAAATGAACAATTAAAAAAAGATGCAATTGATGTAACATTACCAGGAAGAAAAAATAAACCAGCTAAACAAAATATTTTATTAAAAACAGCACGTGAAATTGAAATGATATTTATAGAAATGGGTTATGAAATAGCTATAGGACCAGAAGTTGAAACAGATTTTTATAATTTTGAAGCATTAAATTTAGATAAAAATCATCCTGCTCGTGATATGCAAGATACATTTTATATTAATGAACATCTTTTGTTGAGAACTCATACATCAGGAATTCAATCTCGAACATTACAAGCAAATGCAAATAAAGATTTAAAAATAATATGTCCTGGAAAAGTATATCGACGTGATGATGATGATGCTACTCATTCACATCAGTTTATGCAAATTGAAGGTTTAGTTGTGATTAATAAAAAACAAAATATTAGTGCATCAATGCGAGAATTAAAAACTACATTATCTATATTTGCTAATAAAATATTTGCTGGCGAAGATTTAGAAGTTCGTTTCCGACAATCATTTTTTCCTTTTACAGAACCAAGTGTTGAAGTAGATATTACTTGTTCTCGTTGCAAAGGTAGTGGATGTAATTTTTGTAAACAAACAGGATTTATTGAAGTGTTAGGAGCTGGTGTAATTCATAAAAATGTCTTGAAGATTGCAGGTTATGATGAAGATGAATATGTTGGTTTTGCTTTTGGAATTGGTGTAGAAAGAATAGCTTTATTAAAACATAATATTGATGATATTAGACATTTATATATAAATGATGAACGTTTTAATAAACAATTTTAAAAAGGAGTTTAATGTTAATTTCACAAAATGAATTAAAAAAACATGGTATTGATTTAAGTATTAAAGAATTAGAAGATAAATTAATTCAATTAGGTCATGAAGTTGAAGGAGTAACGTCTTATAAAAATGATAAATTAGTAGTTGGATTAATTGTAGCAGTTCAAGCACATGAAAATTCTGATCATTTAAATGTTTGTCAAGTTGATATTGGTCATGGTGAAGTAGTACAAATAGTTTGTGGTGCACCAAATGTCGAACAAGGACAATTTGTTATTGTTGCCTTAGTTGGTTGTATTTTACCTGGAGATTTTAAGATTAAAAAGTCTAAAATTCGTGGAGAAAGTTCTTTTGGAATGATTTGTGCAATTAGTGAATTGGGATTAGATGAAAATTTATTAATTAAAGAAGATAGTGCAAATATTTATGTGTTTTCAACTCCACAAACTCCTGGAGATAATGCATTAGAATTAATCAACTTGTTTGATAATGTTTTAGATTTAAGTTTAACTGCTAATCGTGGAGATTGTTTAAGTTATGTTGGAATAGTACGTGATTTAAGAGGATTATTAGATATAAAAAAAGAAATTGGAGATTTTGATATTATTACAGATAAACATGCTAGTATAACGGTAGTTAATAATGACGATAAAACTGCTTTTTTAAGTGTAATGGAAATAAATAATATCTTTGTAAAAGATTCGTCAATAAAAATGAGAATATTTTTAGCTAAACATGGAATTAAAAGTCAAAACAATATTGTAGATATAGCTAATTATGTAATGTTACAAACAGGTGTACCTGTTCATACTTATGATGCAAAGAAAATATCAGGTAATCTTGAAGTGGATACTTTAAGTCATCAAGAAGAATTTATTGGATTAGATGAAAAAACATATAATTTACAACCAGGGAATTTAGTTGTTAAAGATACAGATAAAACGATATCTATTGCATGTGTTTTAGGTTCAAATGAAACAAAAGTAACTTCAGAAACTGTTGATATTATTTTAGAAATTGGAGTATTTGATCCAATAAAAGTTCGTAAATCAGCAAATATATTAGGAAATAAAACCGCTGCATCAATTCGTGGTGAGAAAAATATTGATCAAATGGCTTGTTTTAGTGCTTATGAGTTATTCATCTCATTAATTAGACAAGAAAATAATGATGTTATAATACATGATATTGTTTTATCAAATGAGCTTGAAATTCATTCAAATTTAATTAAATTAGATGTAAATGAAGTATTTCTAGTTTTAGGAATTAAATTGGAAATTAGTGAGATTAAAAAGATATTAGATAATCTTCATTTTGATTTAATAGAAGAAAATGAAAATATATTAACTTATTTAGTTCCATCATGGCGTTTTGATATTTTTAATGATCATGATTTAATTGAGGAAGTAGTCCGAGTATATTCAATGGAAAATATTAGTGTGCAAGATGTGTTAGTAAATTTCAATTTAAAAAATAAAATAATTAATAATAAAAAAGTTAATATTGAACGTGATTTAGAACAAGTAGTTTTAAATTTAGGACTAAATCAAGTTACAACATATTCTTTAATTAGTGAAGATGAGTTATTAATGGGAAATGGTGATATTACCAAAGCTATTAAGTTAATGATGCCATTATCTAATTTGAGAAGTTATTATCGTCAAAGTATGATTTCTTCATTATTAGATGTAGCTAAATATAATTTTGATCGCCAAGCTAAACAAGTTAATATTTTTGAAATTGGAAATATTTATACTTTAGTTAATAAAGAAGTTATTGAAGAATATAAAATAGCAGGTATTTTAGGTGGAATAAAAGAAGATTTTTATACAAATAAAGTAACCAACTATGATTTTTATGATGCTAAAGGGGTAGTTGAAGAAATATTAGATAATTATAAAATAAAATATTCAATCATACCAACTAGTAATATTAGTAAACAAATTAATCCTTTTGTTCATGCAGATGTAGTAGTAGATAATAAAGTTATAGGTTTTATAGGTTTAAAGCATGTTAATTATTATAAAAAAATAAAACAACAAGTCTTTATGTTTGAACTTAATTTATCAATGATAGAAGATAAATTAATTCGAAAAATAACTTATGAAAAAGTTTCTACCAATCCATCTGTAACTCGAGATTTAACTTTTTTATGTCCTAAAAATCAAAATTATCTCGAACTTATTGAAATTTTTCATAAAATAAAATATTTAGATACTTATCAAATAAAAGATATTTATATTGGTGAAAATATTATAGATGGAATGCAAGCTATTACATTTAGTATGGTTTTTACTGCAAATGAAGTTACATTAACTGGCGTATTAGTTGACGAATCAGTTGAAAAAATAATTAAACAAGCAATTGAAAAAGGATATGAATTTAATAAAGAATAATTGGGGGATTGATGAAGATAGCTGCACCACGTGGTACATATGATATTTATGGAGAAGAATTATTATTAAGAAATGATATTGTAAGTATGATGTTTGATTTAGCTAACAATTATGGTTTTAGTCAAATACAAACACCAATTTTTGAAGCGACAAATTTATTTTTACATTCTGTCGGAGAAGAGACAGATATTGTTTCAAAAGAAATGTATACATTTTTGGATAAAAAACAACGTAGTATGACTTTACGACCAGAACTTACTGCACCAGTTGTTCGTAGTTATATTCAAGAAAAAATGTATGCTACTAATTCTAATGTACGTTTAGCTTGTTTTGGACCTGCTTTTCGTTATGAACGTCCTCAAGCAGGTCGTTTTCGTCAATTTAATCAATTTGGAGTAGAAAGTTTTGGTAATAATACACCTATTCATGATGCAGAAATAATATCATTAAGTTATGCTATTATTAAAAATTTTGCTTTGGATAAAAAAGTTAAATTAAAAATTAATTCTTTGGGTAATAAAACTGAAAGAGAAGAATATATTGTAGCTTTAAAAAAACATATTAGTCTACATCAAAACGGATTATGTAAAGATTGTTTAGTGCGTTATGAAAAAAATCCTTTGCGAATTCTTGATTGTAAAGTAGATCAAGAGCATATTGCTTTAAAAAAAGCCCCAAAATTAATTGATTATTTATCAGAAGAATCTAAGAAAAGATTTAATGAAGTATGCAAATTTTTAGATATTCAAAATATTAAATATGAAATATATGATAAATTAGTACGTGGTTTAGATTATTATAATGATACTGTTTTTGAATTTGAATATACTTTTAGAGATGGACGTATTCAAGCAATATTAGGTGGTGGACGTTATGATGATTTAGTTGAAACAATTTCTGGTCCTAAAACAAGTGCATTTGGTTTTGGAATAGGAATTGAACGTATAACTGATGCAATTATTGATTCAAATGGTGATTTATTAGATAATTATAAAACAAATGTTGATGTTTATTTTGTTCCACTTTGTGATGAAGCAATTGGTGTTTGTTTTAAATCGTTAAATAAATTACGTTATCATGGTTTAGTTTGTGATATGAATTTTAAAGTTATTAGTTTAAAGACAACATTTAAAAAAACTGATAAAAATAAAGCTATATATGCTGTAATTGTTGGAGAAGATGAGTTAGAAAGTGGAGAAGTTACAATTAAAAATTTACAAACACGAACTAGTGAAAAAGTTAAGTTAAGTTTGTTTGAAGACAATTTAATAAAAGAGGTAGAAGATGAAAAATAAACGTACACATTATTTAGGAAAATTAAGTCAAAATGAAATAGGACAAGAAGTATGTGTTATGGGATGGATAAAAAAAATTCGAGATTTAGGAGAATTAATTTTCATTGATCTTAGAGATATTACGGGAGTTAGTCAAATAGTTATTAATAAAGATAGTTCAATTTTTGAAGAAGTAAAAACTTTAAAGATTGAATCTGTTATTGCCATAATAGGAATAGTTAATACTCGTCAAGATATTAATGAAAATATCCAAACAGGAGCAATAGAAATTATTGCATCAAATTTAGAAATAATTAATCAAGCTGCTCCAACTCCAATTCAAATTGTAGATGATATTGAAGCAAGTGAGGAAACTCGTTTAACATATAGATATTTAGATTTACGTCGTAATGAAATTCAAGAAAAAATAAAAACACGTTATCAAATAACAAAATCAATTCGTAATTTTTTAGATGAAAAAAATTTTATTGATATTGAGACACCAATTTTAACTAAAGCTACTCCTGAGGGAGCACGAGATTATTTGGTACCATCACGTGTTAATAAAGGTGAGTTTTATGCTTTACCTCAATCGCCACAAATATATAAAAATTTATTAATGATTAGTGGATTTGAACGTTATTATCAAATAGTTAAGTGTTTTCGTGATGAAGATTTACGTGCAGATAGACAACCTGAATTTACTCAAATTGATTTAGAGATGTCTTTTATGTCTCAAGATGAGATTATGGATTTAAGTGAAGAAATGATTAAAAAAGTATTTTTAGATATAAAAGGATTAAAATTTAATGAAAAATTTGAAAAGATGACATACCAAGATGCTATGGATAATTATGGATGTGATAAACCGGATTTACGTTTTGATTTAAAATTAAATGATGTAACATCGATATTTAGTAATTCTGAATTTAGTGTATTTAAAAATGCATCGTATGTAAAATGTTTAAATGTATTAGATAGTGCAAATAATTATTCACGTAAAGATATTGATAAATTAGAGGAACTTGTTAAAAAACACCATGGAAAAGGATTAGCTTGGTTGAAATTTATTGATGGGAAATATAATGGACCAATTATTAAATTTTTATCGGAAGATGAACTATTAGAATTATCTAAAAAAATTAATATTACAGAAAATAGTCTAGTATTATTTGTAGCAGATGAATATAATGTAGTAAGTTCATCATTAAGTGCATTAAGAATTCACTTAGCTAAACAATTAAATTTATTTTCAGATGAAATATTTAAATTTGTTTGGATAATTGATTGGCCAATGTTTGAATATGTAGAAGATGAAAATCGGTTATATGCAATGCATCATCCTTTTACTTATCCAAAGGATGGTGTATTTAATTTAGACAATCCAATAAAAACTTAAGTTTTACTTACTGCTTTCATTCACTGTCGTAAAAGTACTTGGAGTTGATGGTGAAGCTGATGAAGTGACAAATTTAAAGGGAATTGGTGATGTGGAAGCAGTGGTTGAAGCAGAGGTTGAGAATTTGAAGGCAGCTGAAAGAGTAAAGTGAAAAAAATGCTAAACATATTGTCACTCATATAGACCTTAAATTAAAAGTATAATTGTAATTTCTCTTACTATATATTCTT
>CAMZNW010000018.1 GCA_947313935.1 uncultured Mollicutes bacterium | reverse complement strand
ATAATGTTTACGTTTTTTTTCATCAGAAAGAACATCATATGCTTCAGCTATTTCTGAAAATTTTTGTGCTGCATCAGGAGCACTATTGCGATCAGGATGATATTTCATTGCTAATTTTTTATATTCCTTTTTAATAATTTTGGTGTCAGCATCTCTGCTAACACCTAATATTTTATAATAATCAATCATTATTTTTCTTCAAACTCTGCATCAATTACATCATCATTTTCTTTTTGTTGTTCACTTTCACTACTAGTTGTTTCAGATTGTGTTTGTTGTGCTTGCTCATACATACGTGTAACAATTGGCATTGTTACTTCTTGTACTTCACTATTTTTAGCTTTTATATCTTCAATGTTTTTTTCATCTTTTGCTAATAATTCAGTTAATTCTTCTTTTAAAGCTAATAATTTTTCTTTTTCTTCATCTGTAATAATATCTTTTGTATCTTCAATTGTTTTTTCAATTGCATAAGTTGTTTGTTCAGCTTCATTTAAAGTTTCTATTTCTTCTTTTTTAGCTGCATCAGCTTCAGCATTTAATTCTGCATCTTTTACCATATTTTCTATTTCTTCTTCAGATAAATTTGTTGAAGATTGAATTGTAATTGATTGTTCTTTATTAGTTCCTAAATCTTTTGCTTTAACTGAAACAATCCCATTTGAATCAATATTAAATGTAACTTCTATTTGTGGTACACCACGTTTTGCAGCTGGAATATCTGTTAATTGAAAACGTCCTAATGTTTTATTATCTGCCGCCATTTGACGTTCACCTTGCAATACATGAATATCAACTGCTGTTTGATTATCTGCTGCTGTTGAATAAACTTGTGATTTAGATGTTGGTATTGTTGTATTTCTTGGAATTAAAACATTTGTAATACTTCCCATTACTTCTATACCAAGCGATAAAGGAGTAACATCAAGTAAAACAATATCTTCAACATCTCCAGTTAATACTCCACCTTGAATAGAAGCTCCCATTGCAACAACTTCATCTGGATTTACTCCTTTATTTGGTTCTTTTGATAATTCTTTTTTAACTGCATCAATTACTGCAGGAATACGAGTAGATCCACCAACTAATAATATTTCATCAATTTCAGAAGCATTTAAATCTGCATCTTTTAATGCTTTACGTACTGGATTCAATGTACGAGTAACTAGATCTTTTGTCATTTCGTCAAATTTTGCACGTGATAATTCTATTTCAAAGTTAATTGGTCCTGCATCTGTCATTGAAATAAATGGTAATGATATATTTGTTTTTGTTGTTGCTGATAAATCTTTTTTAGCTTTTTCAGCAGCTTCTTTAATTCTTTGTAAAGCCATTTTATCACTTGATAAATCTACACCTGATTGATTTTTAATTTCTTCAACAATAAAATCCATTACTTTTTTATCAAAATCATCGCCTCCTAATTTATTATCACCATTTGTAGCGATTACTTCAAATACACCTGATCCTAATTCTAAAATTGAAACATCAAAAGTACCTCCACCTAAATCATATACCATTATAGTTTTTTCTTCTTCTGTTTTATCTACTCCATAAGCTAAAGCAGCAGCTGTTGGTTCATTAATAATACGTTCTACTTCTAAACCTGCTATTTTACCTGCATCTTTAGTAGCTTGACGTTGAGCATCTGAAAAATAAGCTGGTACAGTAATTACTGCTTTTGTTACTGTTTCTCCTAAATAACTTTCTGCATATCCTTTTAAATGTTGTAAAATAATAGCAGAAATTTCTTGAGGTGTATAATCTTTTCCTTCCATATTAACTTTAAAATCTTCACCCATATGTGATTTTATTGACATAACTGTATTTGGATTTGTTATTGCTTGACGTTTAGCAGCTTCACCAACAATTCTTTCTCCATTTTTAAATGCTACAACAGATGGTGTTGTACGATTTCCTTCTGCATTTGGTATTACTGTTGCTTCTCCACCTTCAATTACACTTACACATGAATTTGTTGTACCTAAATCTATTCCTATTATTTTTGCCATAATTACTCCTTAATTTTTTTATTTTTGATTTGCTTTAACCATAGCTGGACGTATTAAAATTCCATCTATTTCATAACCTTTTTGTAAAACTTCAAGTATTTGATCATTTTCTTTGTCTTTAATATTATCTGTTGCAACAACATGATGTGAATTAGGGTTTGCTAATCCAGTACAATCAATTTCTTCAAGTCCTAAATTAACTAATTTATTAACTAAACCATCATAAACCATTTTTATACCTTTAGTAAATTCATCTTGTTCTTCATTAAAATTGACAATTGATAATGCTCGTTCTAAATTATCAATACTCCCAATAATTTCACTAAATACTTCTTTTTTGGTAATACTTTTTACTTTTAAACTTTCTTCAATACTACGTCGTTTAAAATTTTGATATTCTGCAACTAACCGAATATTTTTTTCTTCTAATTCTGCTATTTTTTTTTGTATTATATTAATCTTGTCTTTTTTTGTTTTTTTTTTTATCTTTTCT
>CAMZNW010000017.1 GCA_947313935.1 uncultured Mollicutes bacterium | reverse complement strand
GATATCTATTATATTGATTTATATATCTTCTGAATTATTTTTGATTTTAGGTTTCCAAAATTATATTGATCAAAAAGTAATTTTTAAAAAAGTTAAAGTACAACAATTATATACATTAGTATTATCATTTTTTAGTACTAACATTGTAATAACAAATTCTTATTTATTACGATTAAAAATATCTATTTTCAAAGAAAATAGTTTTTTAGTTTCAACATTAAATTTATTATCAATAGTACTTATTACTATTACATTATTATTAAGTTTATTATTTCCTATTTTAGCAAATAATATGCTATTTATATTAATGATAACTAATTTTTTTGCTATATTTTGGATTATAAAAATATTAATTGATATATTTACTAATCGGATTAAACCAATAGAAATAAAAAAAAATCAAAATATACTATTTGAGCAAGAAAATTCTAATGCTATTACTAATTATACTAATTTTAAAGATATTTTAATTGGTGCACCAATAATAATAATAGTAATAATAATTTTATCTTATTTAAAAATTGGAAATCCATTTTTATTAATAAATATAGGATTAATAATATTAATATGTAATTTATTTATTAAATCTTTATTATATTCACAACAATCAAATTAATTAGAAGAAAAAAAAATTTATTCAACTTTGTTTAATTCATTTGGAGTAATTATAATTAAATTATTTAGTGTCGTTAATGTTGTAATATTAGTATATTTATCAATTCAAATATTTATGAAAAATTTATATATTAATAATGATATATTGATAGTAGTATTTTTAATTTTCTATATATTATCTATAATAACATTGTATTTATTAGAAAATTTAGAAATGTCTTTTATAGTAATATTTCCAATATTTTATTTATTAACTTTTAAATTTTCTAGTATTAATCAAATTTATATAATAATATTTTTAATAGGTACATTATTATTTATTAAACAAATTTCAATTATTAAATTTACAAAAGGAATTATAATAGATTATATAGTAAGTTTTATATTAATATGTATAGTTTATTTTGTATTAATCATGACTAGTAAATTAGTATTAGCTTATATAACATTGATATGTACATTAATTATATATATAATATATAATTATATTTTTAAGGAGACTACATGAAAAATATTGATATTCATGGTAGAATAAAATCGGAAGCTTACATAGATATAGAAGCATTCATCAAAGAAAGTTATTTAAATCATGAATATCATATTTTAATTATACATGGAATAGGAAAAAATATTTTATCAAATATGGTACATGATTTTTGTAAAAAATCAGAATATATTCAAAAATATGAATTAGCACCAATACAATTAGGTGGTGCAGGTGCAACACTAATATATTTAAAGAGAAGAGTAAAATGAAAAAATTATTAATAATTAATTTACTAGTAATGATTTTATTCAATTTTGGACATCCAGTAACACCAAATTTATTAATACAAAAACAAATACCTACTTATTTTAATGGATATTTATTTGGTATAATGTCTTTTGCAATGTTTATATTTTCTCCATTTTGGGGGAGTTTAATAGATCAAAAAGGAATAAAAAATTTTTTAAGTATAGGAGTAGGCTTTTATGGAGTTATGCAATTAGGATTTTTATTTGCACCTAATGTAATAACAATGGGTATAACTAGATTTTTTGCAGGAATGTTCTCAGCAGCTTTTAATATTGGAATGACAGTATTAATTTATAATTCAGCTCAAAATAGTAATAAAACAAAAGGATTAGGTTTGTTAATGGCTTCAAATTCATTAGGTGGATTAATTGGACAAACAATATCAGGATATATTGCTATTAATTTAATGTATGGAATATATCTGCCTTTTATAATTCAATTTATTGGCGGTATAATAATGGGGGTATATTTATTTTATACTATTAAAGAGCCTAAAAATAAAAAAAAAGATAACCAAAAATATTCTTTTAAAGATATGTATATAATTGTATCAAAAATGAAATTATTTCCTTTAATGTTCGGAATAGCTTTTTTATCAATTTCTCATCGAATGTATGTTGCTAATATTGGAGTATATGTAGTTGATCATTTAAATGGAACTCCAATAACAGTTGCATTTATAAATAATATTAGTTTTATTATAAATATCATTATGAATGTATTTTTAATTAACATTTTTTTAAAAAGAACAACACCATTAAAAATATTAAGTATAGAAGCAATTGTTGGATTTATTGCAATGTATATAATTGTTTATATAGTTCCAATAAAAATAAATACTATAATTATTCCATTGATTGTATTTTTAATGGCAGTAACAATTTATCGTCCGATGGCTCAAAAAATAGTTTTAGAAAAATCAAAAGTTAATCATGGATTATTAATCGGTGCAATAAATTCTGCAAATGCACTTGGGATGATTGGTGGAAGTTTTATAGCAGGTTATTTTTATTCTCTTAATCCTGCATTACCATTTATTGGAATATTATGTTCTTTATTATTAAGTTTAGGGTGTTTTTTGTGGTATAAGTATGTTAATTAAATTTAATCAAGTTTTATCTATTTTAGAGCCTTGTTTCAAATATAAAAATTGTAGTTTTGGATATCAACAAAAAAATTGTAAAAAACATGGTCACTTCAAAAAAAAAACTAATAAAAAAACTGGTGAACAAAAATATGAAATAAGAATAGAAAAAAATGATAATGATGCTGCTAAAATTTATACTTTAATTCATGAAATAACACATCTATTAAATGACCATCTAGATAACAAAAATTTAACTTATGCACAACAAGAATATGTAGCAGATTATGTAGCAATGTATTTTATTGAAGAATTAAATTTAAAAAAAGAACTTGAACAATCTAATATGGCTAAAAAATGGGATATATACACTTATAGTAGTGATTATTTAGCCAATAAAAAAATTAATAAATTACAACATGAAAATATACAATTGCAAATCAATCGAACGAAAAATCATTTAAAAAACATGTTTATTATAAATTTAAAATAAAAAGAATAGTATAGATTTATAATAAAAATATAATAAAAACAAGTTTTTATTGCAATTATTATCGAAATAAGGTATAATATATAAGAAATAAAGGAGGAGTAATTATGAGTAAAAAAGATTTAATTGCTACAATTGCAACAGAAAATGAGATGACAAAAAAAGAAGCAGAAGCAGTATTAAATACGGTTTTAGATACTATAAAATCAGAAATAAAAGAAGGAAATAAAGTGTCTATTTTAGGATTTGGTAATTTTGAGCCAAAAACAAATAAAGCAAGAACAGGTATTAATCCTCAAACAAAAGAAGCAATTCAAATAAAAGAATCAAAATCAGTTAAATTTAAAGTTGGTAAAGCTTTTAAAGATAGTTTAAATTAATAAATAATTAAGAGCCATAGGCTCTTTTTTTAGTAAAGGAAGATATAATGAAAAATGTACGAGTGAGATACGCACCAAGTCCAACGGGTTATTTACATATTGGTAATGCAAGAACAGCATTATTTAATTATTTGTTTGCAAAACATAACAATGGAAAATTTATAATTAGAATTGAAGATACAGATATTAAACGAAATATCGAAGATGGTGTTGAATCACAATTAGAAAATTTAAAATGGTTAGGACTTGATTGGGATGAAGGT
>CAMZNW010000016.1 GCA_947313935.1 uncultured Mollicutes bacterium | reverse complement strand
GGAACCCCTAATGGATTTAACATAATGTCAACTGGTGTACCATCTTCAAGATAAGGCATATCTTCTTGTGGTAACACACGAGAAATAACTCCTTTATTCCCATGTCGACCAGCCATTTTATCACCTTCTTGAATTTTTCTTTTTTGAGCAATGTAAACTTTAACTACTTGTTTTATTCCTGTTGCTACATCTAATTCATCTTCTTCTACATCATAAAATAATACTTTTTGTACAATTCCACCACCACCATGTAATACACGTAATGATTCATCTTTAACATCTTTTGTTTTTTCACCTAAAACATCAAATAACAATCTTTCTTCTGGTGTAGGATCAGTTTTAGCTTTAGGAATAACCTTACCTACTAAAATGTCTCCTTCAACAACTTTTGTACCTTCAACTACAATTCCCATTTCATCAAGATGTTTTTTAGCATCTTCACCAACATTAGGTATATCACGAGTAATTTGTGACATTCCTAATTTTGTTTGAATTACTTCACATACA
Source organism: uncultured Mollicutes bacterium (assembly GCA_947313935.1). Classification (GTDB taxonomy): domain Bacteria; phylum Bacillota_I; class Bacilli_A; order UBA3375; family UBA3375; genus CAMZNW01. The sequence goes on along the minus strand of CAMZNW010000016.1, from coordinate 1,063 downwards.
TGTTCTTCAATATGAATTGAAGTATATACATCTTCTTTAACAAGACGATCTGAAATAATTATTGCATCTTCATAATTATACCCATCCCAAGTTAAAAATGCTACTGTAACATTTTTCCCTAAAGCTAATTCTCCATTTTCCATTGCATTACCATCAGCAATTACTTGGAAAAATTCAATTTGTTGTCCTATTTTTACAATTGGTGAATGGTTAACGATTGTAGAATGATTAGTTCGTAAATATTTTATTAATTTGTGTTCTACTATTTCTCCATCTTCTGTTTTAATATCAATTTGTTTGGAATTAACTTTTACTACTACTCCTGCTACTTTTGCTGTTACAACAGAACCTGAATCTTTTCCTATATGATGCTCCATAGTTGTTCCAACTATCGGAGCCTCTGAAATCATTAATGGTACAGCTTGACGTTGCATATTTGCACCCATTAATGCACGGTTTGCATCATCATGCTCTAAAAATGGAATTAATCCTGTACCTGCACTAAAAATTTGTTTTGGTGATATTTCAATATAATCAATAACTTCTAAATTACGAATACTATTAATCCCATTGTAACGTGATGCTACTTTTAAATCTAATATTTCACCTGTTTTTTCATTTATTTTAACAGTCGATTGACCAATACAATAACGATCTTCATCAATCGCTGAAATAAATTCTATTTTACCAGTTAAATAACTTGTTTTAAAATTTCTTTTTTTATCATATTTTTTTTCTAATTTTAAATAAGGAGTTTCAATAAAACCATTTTCATTTATTTGTGCATATACAGTTAATGAAGAAATTAATCCAATATTTCCCCCTTCAGGAGATTCAATCGGACAAACACGTCCATAATGAGTATGATGAACATCTCGAACTTCCATTGTTGCACGTTCACGTGAGATACCACCTGGACCAAGTGCTGAAAGACGTCTTTTATGTGTTAATTCAGCAAGTGGATTTGTTTGATCCATAAATTGTGATAATTGAGAAGAACTAAAAAAAGTTTTTATCGCAGTATTAAATGCTGTAGTAACGAAACTACGTGCTATCTTATTTT
>CAMZNW010000015.1 GCA_947313935.1 uncultured Mollicutes bacterium | reverse complement strand
TTCACCACGTTCTAAAGTATTTTTACTATCATTTTTATAATAATATCTTTTACGAGTATCACGTTTATTTTTACTATTATAATGATTAATTTCTTTTAATTTAATATTATCAGTTTTTCCAAAATAAGTAACTTTACATTTATTACCATTTGTTTGTTTTTTATAATATACTACTGTATTATGATCTTTATCAACACTTGAACTACTAAAATCACCACATGTTTCAATTAAAGGTACATTAGGTTGAACTTTCACTTTTACTTGTGCAGTAGTTTTATTATCATCTTTATCAATTGTTGATACAACAGTTGTATATGTACCTATTTTTGTCATATTAACTTTAGAATCATCTTCAATTTTAAAATTATTGTTTAATATAGCTTTATCTGTAGTATCGTCTGATAAAGTAATCACTTTTAAATAATCTTCTTTTGTTGGTTTTGATTCCCCTTTTTGTTTTATTATATCCTTATTAACTGTTATTTCAGGTACTTCTCCTATTACTACATTTACATCTTGTTTAATAATTCCACTATATTTACCTTTATGATATCCATTTGCTAAATGATTTATACCACGAACTGCTGTTCCAAGAGAAACATGTATTTTACTTCCATCTATTTTTGTAATATCAGAAAAAATTTCTTTTGGTTCTGATATAGTAATACTATTCAATAGTATGTCATTATTTTTTGCATTAAAATTATGGGGAGTTTTTGATAAAGGACTAAAATCTGTTATATTATTATAACTAACATCTAACGTATTAATTTGTTTTGCTCCTGATAATGGAGTTATATCACTTATATTATTATTTGAAATATCTAATGTATCCAAAAGTACTAATTCTGATAATGGAGTTAAATTACTTATATTATTGTTTGAAATATCTAATGTATCCAGAATCGCTAATTCTGATAATGGAGTTATATCACTTATATTATTATATGAAATATTTAATGTATCCAGAAACAGTAATTTTGATAATGGAGTTATATCACTTATATTATTACTTGAAATATCTAATGTATCCAGAAGCTTTAATCCTGATATTGGACTAATATTTGTTATATTATTATCATTTAAATTTAAACTTCTAAGATTATTTAATCCTGATAGTGAATTCAAATCTACAATATTATTTTTGTTTAAATCTAGAGAAATTAGTTTTGTTAATCCTGATAGCGGAGTTATATCACTTATATCATTACCTGAAATTGATAAAGTCTCTAAATTTGTAAATTTTTCTAATCCTGTTAAGTCTTTAATAGGCTGATCATTTGAAATATTCATTTCAACAACATCATTTGCTTCACTTTGTTCTATTTCATTATCATGATTTTTATCAAAATTATCTAATAAATAATTTCTTAAATTGAAATCTGGTATTGTAACATCATCACTATTTATCTCATTTTCTTTTGAATTTGAGTACAAATTAATTTGTTGAGCATTAATTGATGCTACTGCAAAAATACCAATTATTACAATACTATACTTAAATTTTTCATTATTTTATTTTTCATTACTCTCCTTTTTATATTAAAATACATTTAATTATTATATAAATTTTTAGGTTTTAGGGTTGTTACTCCTTTAAATTTCCATCTGTTGCTTTATCATATATAATTTTATCTATTTTATATACCTTTAATTTATTTTCTTATCTAGATAAATTTTGTTCTATAATTGATACTATTATGTAAGCATATTTAATA
>CAMZNW010000014.1 GCA_947313935.1 uncultured Mollicutes bacterium | reverse complement strand
TATAACCCCTTTAAAACTTTTAACTTCAAACTTTTAACTTCAAATTAATTTTACTATATTTTGCTATCTTTGTCAATAAAATATATCTCATTTATCTTAATTGACTTTATATCTATTTAATACAAAAAAATATCTATTTTATATTTAGATATTTTCTTTAAATTTTTTCATTTAATTTGGTTTGTAATACTACATCATTAATACTATTTCCTAAAACATCTACTTCATAATTCATTTTTTGCATTGTTTTTACATCAATTTTTTGTTCAAATTGTTTTAATATACTTCCTAACTCAGGATATTTTAAAAGTGCTTGATTACTTACAATAATTCCAGCATCATATTTAGCAAAAACATTTAAATCATCTTCTAAACTAACATATTTTTGATTATATAGTTGTGCATCTGTTGTATATCCTAAAATTAAATCAACATCATCATTATCTAAACTTGAATATAATAATGAATGGTCCATATTAATTTGATTTTTTTTTCTAATATTAATTTGATATTTTTTTATTAGTAATTTTAAACCATCATCTCGCCGATAAAATTCAATTGGTGCTCCTATTTTTAAATTTGGATATTTTTTAAGTTCAGATAATTTTGTAATATGTTTACTTTTACAAAACTCTCCACAAATTATTGCATTAGAATTTTCAAACCCTAATAAACTTATCCAATCTAAACCAAATTCTTTTTCATACTCTGATTTAACTATTTTGTATATTTCATTTGAACTTTGGCCATTATAATGATGCTTTAATACATCCTCATAACCAGTTGAAGTATAATCTACAGATAAATCTATATCATTTTTTTTTATTGCCGTTTGTAAAAAAGATGTTTCTCCTATTCCAGACAAAACTTTTACATTATAATCGGTTTGTTTTTCAATCACATTTTTCATAATATTTCCAATTATAATTTGTTCAGTAAAATTTTTTGTTCCAATTACAATTGTATTTTTAATATTGCTAACAATATAAAAAGAATAACTTACCATAAAAATAATTACTAGTAAACTACCTCTTATTATTTTATTTTTCATTATTCTCCTTTTTAATCAATGCTTGATAATCCTTTGGATAATAATAAACTTCTAATTTATTAAAAATAAAATTTGTACCGATTGTTAATAACAATATAGGGATTATTCCCTTTAATGTAGTAAATATATTCATACTTTGTAAACCAAGATAAATTTCATCTCCTAAACCACCAGCACCGACTAATGTTCCAATTGTTGCAAAAGATATTGTATATATACATGCTATTTTAATCCCATTAATTATACTTGGTAAAATAAGTGGTAATTCAATTTTTAAAAATACTACTTTTGGATTAATATTTAGTGCCTCAATAATTTCATAATATTCTGGATTTATCCCCTTTAATGCTAGAATTGTCGTTTGAAAAATTGGTAATAAAGCATATAAAGTTAAAGCTATAATAACTGTTTTCATTCCTATTCCAATTATAGGTACTAATAATGCAAATAATCCTAATGCTGGAAAAGATTGTAATAAAGATATTATATATATATATTTATTTACACCTAATTCATTTTTATAAATGTAGATTGCACCAGGAATTGCAATTACACTTGCAAT
>CAMZNW010000013.1 GCA_947313935.1 uncultured Mollicutes bacterium | reverse complement strand
TCATATCCATCCATTTTGGGCATCATTACATCTGTTATAATAATATCTATTGCATGACATTCAAATATTTTTAATCCTTCAACACCATTTTTTGCTAAATAAACTTGATAATTTTTATCTAAAAATACCTCATTTAAAACATTTAAAATTGCTGTTTCATCTTCAACTATTAATATTTTTTTCATCATACTCCTTTAGACTTTCACTGATAAAACCTTGGAAATATTTCATAAATATAACTTCTTTATTATGAATATGATTAGCTTGATCAGAAATTATAAAAATTTTATTTAATTGCTTATTTATAATATTCAATTGTTCAATAATTATATTATTTATTTCTTTATTTTTATTATCATTTGATAAATTAACTAAAATAATATTTACATCTAATATAACTGCTTTTAATACTCCAAGCATTATTTCTTCATAATAATCATCTTTATTAATTTTTTTATAAATAATCTTTTTTTTGTAACCAAATAAATTCAATATTTTTTCCAATTCTTTTATTTTATTTTCTTTATGAAATTTCAATTCCATTTCTAAATTTTGTTTGAAATCTAAATAATTAATAAAATTATTTTGAGGGCATATTAAAGATATTTGTTTTCGAACAAATTTTTTTTTGTCAATTATTTCTTCATTATTATAACAAATCATACCTTTACTTAATTCACTAGAAAAATAAAAAGAGTCATTAAATGAATTATTAAAATCACCTTGTAAAATATATATTTTTTGAAAAAATTCATAGGTAAATAAATTATTATATCCATTACAATTATAACGTAATAATTTAAACATTTTCTTTCACCTTCTTTAAATTTTCATTATAATATAATATTTCTATAAAAAATACTATTATACATACTATTATTATAATCATTAATGTTTTGAATTCTAATTTCATTAATATTACATTATAATTATCAATACTAAATTGAAGTAATTGTTGATATAATGACAATATATACTTAAATAAATAAATATTAAATTTATAACTAATGCCTATTGATATTAATACAATTGGTACAATAAAAATAATTCGTTCACAAATAATTAACTTAATTATATTTAATCTTGTATATCCCATATAAAATAAAATTTTAAATTCATTTTTTCTTTTTTTTATAAAATAATTAATTAAATAACTTTTAAATATAATCAATAATACCAATAGAATTATATCAACTACAAATACTTTTTTTTGTAACTTCTCTAATGGTTTAATTACTTGTATATATAAATCATTATTTATATCATATTTTAAAATATAATGTTTTTTATTTTTACTAAATTTATTATTTATTGTGTTTATAAATGAAGTTATATTATCTAATTCTTTCTTATTTTTAGCAATTAAAATAATATCTTTTGTTGCATGAATTGCAGAAATTTTACTAATCTCACGAATTGTTGTATTAGAAGTATAAATACGATTAAATTTAGGATTTTCTTGATTATCATAAATATTTGTTACAATTAATGGATTTATATACCAACTTTGAATTAAACTATTCGGAACATTAAAATTTATTTCATCCCCTAATTTTATATTATACTCTTTAGCAATCGATTGTGGAATTATTATTTCATACGGATTTAATTTAGAAGTTTTTTTAATTAAAGATAAATGATAATATTCAAAATATTGCTTATTATTATTAATACCTGATAACTTAAATTTTTCTGGTTTTTCATCAACATTTACTTTTAAAAATATATTTTTGTTTACTAAATTGATAAATTTTTTTATTTCCACATCATTAGTATATTTACTTTTATCTAAATTTTCTTCATACTCTGATTTTACTGTTATCATTATATTTTCTTGTTTTACATCATTGTTCCACAAATGTATTAATATATCTCTTGATATAAATAAATTAATTGTTAAAAATAATACTACAAATATTAACATTGCATATATAATAAATAATTTATAATATTGCTTTAAAAATAATAATATTCGTCGCATTAACCCCTCCTAATTACTAATAATCATCTTGTATTGCAGCAAATTTATTAATTTCTTTCATAAATTTAAAATTAAGTTCCCCAGTAGCTCCATTACGATGTTTATTAATTAAAAGCTGTGTTTTCCCATCAAACATTTCTTCACCATCTTCTAATTCAATATTAGCTCCATAATATTCTGGACGATATAACATCATAATTATATCTGCATCTTGTTCAATAGCCCCTGATTCTCGAATATCTGACATCATAGGTTTTTTATCTGCTCTTGATTCTACAGCACGTGATAATTGTGATAAAGCTAAAACAGGTATTTCTAATTCTTTTGCTAAAGCTTTTAATTCTCGTGATATTTCACTTACTTCTTGTTGTCTAGAATTACCACTTTTTGCGGTAGTAATTAATTGTAAATAATCAATTACTACAAAATCTAAACCTTGTTCTATTTTTAACTTTCGACATTTTGATTTTAATTCTCCAATTTTTAAACTCGGTGTTTCATCAATATGAATGTTTAATTTACGTAAATCTTCTAAACTTTTTTTTAATAGTTGTTGTTCTTCAACTGTTATTTTTCCAGTTTTTATATTAGCTATTGGTATTGCACTTTGTGCCGCTAATAATCTTATCATTAATTGTTCTGAACCCATTTCTAATGAAAATATTGCAACTGATGCTTTTTTATCTAAATTATTTAAAGCTACATTTCGAGCT
>CAMZNW010000012.1 GCA_947313935.1 uncultured Mollicutes bacterium | reverse complement strand
GTTCAAGAAGTAAATATAACTAAGAATACAGAGCGTTTTATATCAAAAGTAACTTTTGATTTAGCAGCAATGGATGGGTACACAAAAGATAGTAAAGTTTATTTTAAAGGAACAATAAATAAAAATGATAATTTTGATTTCAATCATGAAAGAATATTTACTATTCCGAAAGCAAACAGAATTTTACCAGTTGCATTAAGTGGTTTTAAAAATCAATCTGATCGAATTAATAATTTAATGCGTTATTACGGAATGAAGCTTAATTATATACCATACTATGAAACTATTCTTATTAATGAACAAAAGTTTAGTGATGCACCATCTTTTCCAAAACCTGGTTATATATATAAAGATGATGGTGTTTTTATTGTGAAAATAGGAGAAAATAGAAATTAATGTTTACTTGAAGATGAAATTTTTGATGAAATTTAGATACAATAGAAAATGTCCTCTAAAAGGTAGTGTATATCGCCTATTACTTTAAAATAATACAACAAATAAAAAAAGCCTACATTTTTTAATAAATATGATATACTAAAAAAGTATCATGATATTTATTACATACGCGTAAAAATTTAATAAAAAAAGGAGAAAAATGAAAAAATTAAATATAGGATTATTGGCAACAGTTTTCATGGTAGGTAGTTTATTTTTTACAAGTGCAGATGCAAAATCACATAATATAAATGGAGGGACTTGGAGTGAAGGAGTTTCATTTGGACGTGTATATTCAAATCATGATAATAATACATATAAACATGGTTCAAGTGTAATTAATTATCAAGGATATAAATTTGGGAATTATCATTTAAAACCAGGAAAAGATTCAATAGCAGAATTACCATCAGGGCCTGGAGCAGATTATACTTATTATCGTTTTAATTAAAATAAATAAAAGTAGATGAAAATTTTTCATTTACTTTTAAATAGAAAATATGCTATAGAAAGATAAAAATGAAAAATATAAAAAGAATATTAATAGTAATAAGTTTTTTAATCATATCAACATCGTATTTAAATTATAATTTAATACTAGAACAAAAAATAGCTAATAATTCAGAAGTTGCTTTTTTTGAAAAAAATAATCAAATTACTAACGAGGAAATGAAAAATATTATTATAAAAGCTAGTGAAAAAAATAATGTAGCTGTTGATATAAAAAAACATGAGAATGACGGAAATGGAAAATATATAGAAGGATATTATTTTACAGATAATTATAAAAGTACATTGCCAATAAATTTACCTAAATTAAAAGAAAAAGAATATTATTCAACTGAAAAAAATATAACACCTCTAACAAAGGGACATTTACCTTTAGCACGTACTTTATTTCAAACTCGAATATATTCATTTAGAAGTATTTATAATATAAATTTAAGTAAATATCAATTTAATTTATTTGGTAAATATGATGATATAGTAGATTTTAAAAATGAATTAAAAGAAAATAATATATTAGAACAACATGTGAATGGACATTCTGATAATATAATGAATTATAAAATAATAACATTTATATATTTATTTTTAATATTTATAATTTTAACGATGGTATATATAAGTAATCAACAAAAAGATTTTATAATAAAAAGAATAAATGGTTATAATAAAATAGATGTTTTTACAATTGAAAGTTTAAAATTATTAAAAGTTATTTTAATAAATTATTTAATATCAATTGTGATAATAAGTGTAATATTAATTGGTACTAATCCACAAATAATAATTCCATTTATTAAATATGCAACAGGATATTATATAATATGTTATATAATTATATTATTTTTATTTATAGCAACAATAATTTCTTCATTAAATAAATTTAAATTAGCTCATTTAAAAGGTATGCAACCATCTTTAAAATTATTGATAATGAATAGTATATTAAAAATAGTAACAATAATAGTAATAATAACAACAATTATTCCATTATACAATGATTCTAAAAAAAGTATCGAATTAAATAATTCATTAAGTATGATAGCGGAAAAAACTAAAGGATATGTCTCATTTCGAGAAAATGTATATGGATTAGCACCTACTGATGATGGAGATAAAGAGTTATTAGCGGCAGAACGCAAATTTTATAAAGCAACAAAAGATGATGGGATAATAATAAATTCAAATAATTATATGAATAGATTTGGAAAAACTATATGTCAAACTTATCAAGAATGTGAAATATATATTAATGATAATTACTTTAAATTAAATCCAATTAAAATAGTTAAAGGGGAAATTAAAAAGAATAAACATAATATATTAGTTGCAAGTAATAAAGATAATCAAGTTGATATTGATAAGTTTATTCAATTTAATAAACTTAAAAGAAGTGATGTTAATATTGTTGAATATGAAAAAAATACTAAGTTTTATCTATTTAATGATAGTGCACAAAGTTATGTAATTGATCCAATGGTAATTATATATCAACCAGATTCACAATTAGAAAATGAACTAGTAGATAATACAATTACGAATAACTATTATTTATTAAAAACAATGACAAATGAACCATATCAAGAATTAGAACCTATTTTGAAAGCATCTGGTTTAAATAATGTTAAAGAAACACCTTATATAAGGGATAATTTTATTGAAACACTTGCAAGCGTTCAAAAAAGGATTTATATTAATGTAACAACATTGATGATGAATATAATAATATTATGTGCAATAATTTATTTTTCAATAATAATATTTTTAAAATTAACATATGAAAAAAGTATAATCAAAAAATTACATGGATATCCAAATGGGACAATTTTAAATAAGTATAAGTTAATATTAATTATACAATATGTTATAATTTATCTGTTTTTTAGAAAAAATCTATTAATAATAATGATAATAATGATAATTGATGT
>CAMZNW010000011.1 GCA_947313935.1 uncultured Mollicutes bacterium | reverse complement strand
TAATAATATTATTTGTTAAGTTTTTAATGAAATCATTGAATAAATCTTGTATATTTTTTTCAATATTAATGATATCATTCCTCTTGCTTCCAATGCTATTTTCAATTTCTTTAATTTCTTGACTTATTCTCAATATTTCTGTTTCTTCTTCTTTGATAATCTCTTTAGTTAAATTAATAACTTTTGAAAAATCAAATTCAAAATTTAAGTTTGAAGATGCTTCTTCAATTAGTTTTAATTTTTTTATAGTATTGTCTAATGGTTCTTTTACCTTTAGAAGCATTTCTCCAGTCTTTTTAATTTCTTCTTGTTTTTGTACCTCTTTTTTCAATATTTTCTTTTTTAAATTCTTTTCTTCTTTTATTGCTGATGAATTAATTCTTTCTAAAGAATTTATTGATTCGCTAATCATTAATCTTAACTCCTCGATACCTTTTATCTTATTTTCTTTCCTTAAATATAAAATTTCTTCCTTAATTTTTTTATCTAACGCAAGCTTATTTTTTGAATGATGATTTAATTTAAAAGTTAGTTCAGTCTTTTTATTCTTTAATTCATCGATTATCAGAAGATCATTATTATTTTCAATTAAAAAATTAATTACTTTCACAATTAATTCATTTTTACTATTACCTTCTCTTAAAAGTTGACTTAATTCTTACAACCCTTCAATTTTTAAATATGTTTTTGGTAATGTTATTTTCATTAATGCTTTTGCTTGTTTTTTATTCATATATTAATTATAATATTAAAACAATAATTTAACCATTTAATGCTAAATATCATTATAAAAATTATTCAAGGAAAGAAACCATGTTTATTAACCTCACACCAAAAATGTTTAGAGTTGGCAATTTATTAACAATAATAGGCTTGTAGAATATTCTTTTTCTATTTTAAAACACGAGTATTTAAAAAAAGAAAATGTAAAACTTTAATTCATTATTTAAAATAGTTGGCAAATTAATTAATGATTATAATATCATAAGATTTTAAGGTTGCTTATATTAAAAAACCTCATTAGAGTATTTGGAAAAATATTCTAAACAATTGTAAATAAAATCTATCTCTATTTAATACCTAACTTTGGCAAGGGTCCAAAAATAATAATTATTTGTTATAATAACATTATGAGTGAATTAATGAAAAAATCAAAAATGAAAATAAAGGAAATAACTTTTGAAACTTTATATGATCAAGCAGATTTTATTAATAAAAAAGGAAATGAAAAATCATGTGCAAGAAAAATAAGCATTCCTGAATTTCAAAGAGGATACATTTGAAGAGAAAAACAAATAAACTATTTTTTAGAAACCATTTTTTTAGGCTTTTCAATTCCTCCAGTGATTTTCAGAGAAAGCAACACATCTGATAATTCTAAAATATATGATGTTATTGATGGTCAACAAAGAATACTAACAATAACAAATTTTCAATCAAACAAACACAAATTTAAGTGAAGCAAAAAAACAATAGAAAAATATTCAAGCAATAGTGATGTCAACGAAATTATTGAAAATACAAATAATAAATCATACGAAGAATTAGAAACAAAATATAAGAACTTCTTTAAAAATTCAGAATTATGATATTGATTGGTAGAAAATATTCGAAACAATGATGATATACAAGATATATTTGTTAGAATGAATGAAAATACAGTAAATTTAAACAATCAGGAAATTAGACTATCTGCTTACTTTTCTCAAAATTTTATTGAATTAAATAAAACAATGTCAAAAAAAGATATAAAAGATCCCCTTGAAAAGCACAATATTTTTTCACAAATTCAATGAAAAAGAAAAATTCCTGAAGAATTCTATGTGTTTTTATTCTCATTTGTCAAAAGCAAAGGAGAAAATATCGATGAATCAAATTTAAAACTAAATCAAACAGCAGAAGAATTAATTGAAATGGAAATTGACGAAATTGAAAATTTGATTGGTGAAATAAATAAAATATTATT
>CAMZNW010000010.1 GCA_947313935.1 uncultured Mollicutes bacterium | reverse complement strand
TAGAATATATTTCAATAAAACAAGCGAAATTCAACAAATAACTAAAGATCATACTTTAGTGCAAGCTATGGTTGATGAAGGAACATGGAAAAAAATGGAAGCTGAATCTTCAAAATATAGTAATGTTTTAGTACAAGCTTTAGGTACAAGTAAACATTTAACAATAGAAATAAAAGAAATGAATATTCCACAAAAATGTTGCTTTTTACTATGTAGTGATGGTTTAACTGGAAAAGTATCAGATGAAGAAATTCATAAAATTTTATCTGAAGAAAAATCAGTACAAGAAAAAGTAGATGTGTTAATTGAGCGTGCATTAGAGTTAGATGGAAGCGATAATGTTTCGATTATAGTTATGGAGAGTGAGTAATAATGCAAAAGCAAATTATAATAGGGGGCCGTTATCAAATAATAAGAAAAATTGGTGAAGGCGGTATGGCAAAGGTTTATTTAGCTTATGATACTAAATTAGAAGGAAATGTTGCCCTTAAAATATTAAGAAAAGAAAATGTAATAGATAAAAAAGTACGTAATTTTAAACGAGAAGCATTAGCTTTATCAATGTTAGATGATGATAATATAGTACATGTTTATGATGTTGGTGAGGAAGGAAACATTCATTATATTGCGACTGAATTTGTTGATGGAATGACAGTTAAAGATTATATTACTTCATGTTCTCCAATTCCAGTTGAAGAAGTAATTGATATTATATTACAAGTATTGAAAGGAATTGCACATGCTCATGAAAAAGGAGTAATTCATAAAGATATTAAAAGTCAAAATATTATGTTAGATGAAGATAAAAAAGTTAAAATAACAGATTTTGGTATTGCAAATATTATGGATGATGAATATACAAAAACACAATCATTAATGGGTACACCACAATATGTCGCACCAGAAATTTTAAATCGAGATACTTTAACAGAACAATCAGATATTTATTCAATTGGAATAATGATGTATGAAATGTTAGTTGGAACTACTCCATTTACAGGAGAAAAACCTGGTATTATTATGATTAAACAAATGAACCATCCATTACCAAGTATTACAGTTGAACGTGGAGATGTAATTCAAAGTGTTGAAAACGTTGTAATAAAAGCAACCGCTAAAAAAACTAAAAATAGATATTTAAATGCTAATGAAATGATGATTGATTTAATACAGGTTTTTGATGAAAAGAATAAATATGCTAAAAAAGTAGTGCTCATTGATGATTTTATTAATGCAGATAGTTTAGAAAAAACTATTGAACTTAAATCTAATTTAAAGTTTGAAGAAATTAAACAAGAAAGTATTAAAGATTTAAGAAATGAACGTCGTCAAAAAAAGATAGTAAGTTTATTAGTAATAGTAGTAGTTTTATTAGGTGGATTAATTTTATTTTTAAGTAATACACCAGAAGAAATGCCAGATTTAATTGGTAAAGAAAAAGAAAATGCTATTTCTGAATTACAAATTAAAGGTGTAGATACAAATGAAATAGATTTTGTATATGAAGTAAGTGATACAATTGATGCAGGAAAAATAATTTCAACAGAACCTAAAGCAGGAAATCAGTTAACTAAAAATACAAAAATAATTATCAAAATATCAAGTGGATTTAAAGAAGAGTTAATGCCTAATTTAGAAAAAAAATTAAGTGATGTAGTTGTAGAAAAATTGAAAACAGCAGGTTATACAGTTGTAGTTAATTTTGTAGATGATATTGCTCAAAAAGGAACAATCATTAGTCAAGATCCAGAAGTAGGAACAAAAGTTACTAAAAAAAATATAATTACATTAGAAGTTAGTACAGGAAAATTTGTATTAAAAATGCCAAATTTTTTAAATTTAGAGAAAAAAGCTGTCGAAGATTGGTTAGCACCATATACAATTGAATCACAATATATTTATGAATGTAATGATAAATTAGATAAAAATAAAATTTTTAAAACATCACCTAATTATGGTGAAGATATAAAAAATGATGGAAAAATGAAAATATATATATC
>CAMZNW010000009.1 GCA_947313935.1 uncultured Mollicutes bacterium | reverse complement strand
ATAAAATAAATTTAGCATTTAAAGTAGGACCATAATGTAAAAAGTTTTTTTTGGCATTTTCTAATGGTCCAATATTTTTTTCACAAATCATAGCTAATTTTACTTTTTTTTCACGTAATAATTTTAAAGGTAAATAACCATGATCTGAACCAATATCATATAATATATCCTCATTAATCAGCTCACCAATCATATTTAATCTCTTCTTATTACTATACATATAAATCTAACTGATCTTTATCAACAAATGCCTTAAGTTTTCGTTTTCCTTTTGTTTCAATTTGACGTATTCGTTCTCTTGTAACATCAAATAATTTCCCAACTTCTTCTAATGTTAACGCTTTTACAATACCACCTGTTAATTTATTAATTGCTATTAATATTTGTAATTGCTCTTCAGTATGTTTTAATATTTTCTCTAAATATATTTGATTATTTTCATTTATTATATTAATTTGTTTTTCTAGTTTTTCAATTCTTTCAATACTTTTTTTATTTTTTTTATGTCTTATTAAATCTAAATCATTTTTTTTTTCTACTTAATTTTTCATTATTTTGTTCAATTCTTTTTGAATATTTAATTTTTTGTGATTCTTTAATTTCCTTAGTTTCTTTCATAATTTGCAGTAATTCAATTGAATCTATTTCTTTTTTCGTCATTTTTTTTAATATTTTTTTTAAGAATTTTATTTTTCTCTCATATGGTTCAAAATCCAATTCATATAATCCATAACGATATAATAAAACTTCCCCTTCCCGCTCCGGTATTTCATCAATTATTTTTAATAATTTTGTTCGTAATTCTATTTTTTCACTTTCTTTATCTTGAGACAAATATTTATCATCTTTAATAAATGACTCTAATGAAGAATTATCATCTCCAATTGGCATTTCTAATGCAATTGGATCTTTTGCTATATTAAATATATGTTCTATCTCTTCTACTTCCATTTGTGGATCTAATGCTTGACCTATTTCTTCATATGTTGGTTCTTGTCCTAATTTTTGAGTTAATTCTCTTTGAACTTTAATAACTTTATTAATTGTTTCTACCATATGTACTGGTACTCTAATGACTTTAGATTTATCTGCAATTGCTCGAGTAATACCTTGACGTACCCACCAAGTTGCATAAGTTGAAAATTTAAATCCTTGTTCATAATCAAATTTCATAATTGCTTTTTCTAGTCCTAACATTCCTTCCATAACTAAATCAATTAGTTCTAAACCACGATTGACATATTTTTTTGCAACAGAAACAACTAATCTTTTATTAGATAATGATAGTAAACTTCTTGCCTCTTCATACTCTTCCCGTTCAAAAAAAGTTACATCTTCATCATTTTCTATTTTTTTATTATATTCTAAAATTATTTTACCTAATTTTGTTTCTTTTTCATGTGTTAATAAAGGATAATCATTTATTGTTGATAAAAAATGCTTTACTTCATCGGTTTCATATTTTGTTGTAATACCTTTTAAAATATTATCTACACTATGTTCTAATTCTTTTTGTCCAATTTGATTACTTGCATTATTTGCATCTAATATTATTATTTTTTGTTCTAATTCTTTAGTTGTATAAACTATATCAATATTTTTAATATTTAATTCTTTTTGAATTTTGGCAAAAACAACTTTACTATAATCCACTCCTAAATGAATAATTAATTTATGATCTAAAGTAATATCCTCAACTATATTCCCATTATTTCTTGCTAATTCTATTACTTCTTCTGTTACAATTTCTACTGTCATTAATTCTTCTTTAGTTAATCCACTAAATTCACCTAATAATATTTTATTTTTCTTTTTTATTTTTTTTTTATTTTCACTATCTTCTTTTATATGTTTTTTCTTTAATTTATCATTTATTATATTTTTTTCTTTTAATTTTTTTGAAGTTAATTCATTAGTTCGACAAATATCTACTAAAGTTGCTTTCTTTACTTTTGAATCATATTCATAATTATTTTCTGATAATATTTCTTTTAATTCAGCCACACTTAATTTATCGTATCCCATTTTATCTCCTTTTTATCCGTATTAAATCACGTCCTGCAGGTATTTTTTTTGATGGTGTTTCTAAGATTAATGCAATTTTGGTCAAATCAATCAATTTATTATTTAATAAATTTTCACATATTGAAAAATATTCTGGATTCTCTATAAAATCAATAAAATCTATTACATTAAATTTTTCAAATTTATTGTAATAACGTCCTAATTCTGTATACATATTTTTATATACATTAAAATAAATATTTCCTTTTTCTTGTGCTAATACTACTTCATGAAATTCTTTTTTTCCTTGTAAACAATAACTTATACAAACTGCTTCATCAGTAATAATTTTAGTATGTATTTTAAGATTATTTCTTGATGTTTTAATTTTATTTTCAGAATAAAATGGTATTTGATTATTATCTTCAAAATAATTTTTATTGTCCCAATTAGATTCAATATTAACCATTTCGTTTTCAATTGTATTTTTTGTATTTATTGAATAAATTTTATTAACTTCTTCAACATTTAATTTTAAACTATTTGCTATTTTATGAATCATTAATACTTGCAATTCTTTTTGAGAGTTTTTAATTATTTCTTTAAACATAATAATAAGTTTAAATTTTTCATCTACATTTTCAATATTAATTTTACTAATTGCATTAGTTAATTTAAATTCAAAAAAATTTTCTGCATTTTTTAATAAGATATTAATATTATTATTTTCTATTAAATATTCATCAATATCTTTGAAGTTATTAAAAGTTACTACTTTAATAAAGTTAAATTGTTCCTGTATTAATAATTCTCCAATTTTTAAAGTTGAATCAATTCCAGCCTTGTCTTGATCTAATAACAAATAAACTTTATTTATTTTATACTTTTTTAATAAATTAATATGTTCTTTAGTAAAAGCAGTTCCCATTAAAGATACAACATTATTAACTCCAATTTTTTCTAAAGCAAAGACATCAAAAAAACCTTCTACAAAAATAATTGTTTGCTCTATAATATAACGTTTTGCAATATTTAAATTGTATAAAACTTCTTTTTTTTTGAATAAATTACTCTCACGAGAGTTTAAATACTTTGGTTCTTGATTTGATAATGTACGTCCTGAAAATCCAATTATACGATTAAATTCATCACTAATTGGAATAACTAAACGATCATAAAAAAATTCTCGATTATTATTTATTACTCCTGATTGTTCTATATCTAATAATGAATATTTTTTATTTTCATTAGCATGTTTACTTAAATATTCATTTAAATGTACTTTTTTGGGTGCATAACCTAATTTGAATTTTTTAATAGTACCTTTTTGATATCCACGGTGTTGTAAATAGTCCAAACATCCTCTACCACTTTCTAATGTAGTTAAAATTGTTTGATAATATTGATAAACTTCCTCTAAAACATAATGAATATTATTTTTAATAATTGTATTGTTCAATTTTACATCTATTCCAACTTCTCTTGCTAATTTTACAATAGCTTCTTGAAATGTTAATTGTTTTTGTTTTTGTAAATAAGTTATTACATTTCCTCCTTCTTGACATACAAAACATTTATATATTTTTTTCTCTGGTGATACTGTAAAGGAAGGATTATTATCTTCATGAAATGGACATATTCCTATAAAATTTGCTCCTTTTTTAAATAGTTCAATGTCATTTCCTATAACTTCTATTATATCCGTTTGTTCAATAATATCAGCTATTAATTTTTGATTAATTGTATGCATTATTAATCAACTCCTCAATATCTAATACTAAATTATCTGATTGAGCAAGATTTGATTTTTCAAATTTTGGTTCTTCATACTTACTATTTTTATTTTTTGAATAATTCATAAATTCTTGAATTTGGTTCATTGCTTGTTCAATAGAAGTTATTTCTTTCTTTTTCCAATCATATGCTATTTTTTTAACAAAATTATGATTAAAATTACCATATTTAGTTGTTTTTAATGTAAAGTCTACAATTGTATTAATTACTTCTTTTGATAATTGTATTTCTTCACTTAATTCATATAATACTTCTAAATCTGTTTTTGATAAATAAATATTATATTCCCAAAATAATTCATGCGGATAAATTTCACGTAAATAATTATATAATTCTGTTTTGGTATTAATATTTCCATTGAAATGATGTTGTTTTAATTCCATTCGATCTAACATTATGATTGTATTGGTTTTTTTTAATGCTAAATCTAGCTTTTCAAAACGTGTTGATAATTTTATTATTTCTTTATATTGTAAATCTGTTAACCCAAATAAATCAATTAAATTGTTATTTACTTGTTCATTATTTTTTATTGGTTCATTTTTTATTGACAACATTTTTATTGTTAAAATAACATCATTATTAATCATTTCACTATTTAAATTTAAAACTCCTACTTTTTCTAAATTTGTGATTTTTTTTTTAAATGAATTACTATTAATATTATATTTATCTAATATTTGTTCTAATTTAAAAGGTTGAGTATTTATTTTTTGTTCTAATAAGTAATATATACCTAATTCTTCTAATGTAGTATTTTTATTAAAAATAGTTTGATCCGATTCCCCTATGCATCGTATTAAGATCACTATTTCCCCCTTTTTAATAATCCTTGAATTATCTTAATAAGTTCATGGTTTGCTCCAATTTCATTTAATAATATCATTATTTGCTGATATTCATCATCTATTAATTTTTCTAACTCTTCCTTTTTATAAAAATTAACGTATGTGATTTTTGAATTTTTTTTATCTGAACCAATTGGCTTTCCAAGTTTATTAACATTTCCATACTTATCTAAATAATCGTCTTGAATTTGATATACAATTCCTAATTTATAACCAATTTCATTAGCTATTTCTAAATTACCATCATTAATAATTTGTGCCATTACTAAAGGTACTTGAAGTAAACAAGCTGTTTTTTGAAAATAAACTTGTTTTAAGTATTCTTTTGTTAAATTTTTAGGTGCTAAAATATCTAAAACTTGTCCATTTATCATTCCTGCATTTATCCCAGATTTTTGTGATAACACTTGAATTAATTGTACAATTTTTTTATCTTCTAAATCAATATTTGCTATTAATTCAAATGCTAAAGTTAGCAATGCATCTCCTACTAATATAGCCATATCTTCACCAAATTTTATATGACATGTCGGTAATCCACGACGCAAATCATCATTATCAATTGCTGGTAAATCATCATGTA
>CAMZNW010000008.1 GCA_947313935.1 uncultured Mollicutes bacterium | reverse complement strand
ATATGTTTGAAGCAGTAATGGATAGTGTTGAAAAAAACATTATTAAAATTTTATTAAAAGGTAAAATTAAAACTGATGCAGAACGTGAAGCAATGATGTTAAAATTAAAAACTGCACATGATAATGTAGTTGGTCAAAAACAAGAAACAGTTGTTAAAAATACAGACGATGTAATTAAAAAACAAGGACGTAATGAATTATGTGCTTGTGGTAGTGGGATAAAATTTAAGAATTGTCATGGGAAATAATATGGAAATTTTTGAAGTGAAAAAAGAATTTTTATTAATTAAAGAGAAATATGTACAATTAGTAGCAAAAACAAATATAAATTATTTAGAAGAAAAAAAAGGTGCGTTAACTGTTAAAGTGAATGCACCTAATTTTTGGAATAATCAAAAAGAAGCTGCAGAAACAAATAAACAATTACAAACAATTATTAATAAATTAGATTTAATTGTTTCAGTTGAAAATTATATTAATGATTATGAAGTTTTATTAGAATTATTTGAAGATGAAGATATTGATTTAAATGATATAAACTTAGAATTTGAAAAATTAAAAAAAATATTTACAAAATTTGAAATTGATTGTTTGTTATCTGGAGAATATGATGATAATGATGCAATAATAGAAATACATCCAGGCGCTGGAGGAACAGAATCACAAGATTGGGCTAGTATGTTATATACTATGTATAATAAATATTTTAAAAAAATGGATTATAAGGTTACAATTATAGATTTACAAATAGCAGAAGTAGCCGGGATAAAAAGTGTAACTATAGAAGTATCTGGTGAAAAAATATATGGTAAATTAAAGGGAGAAAATGGGATTCATCGGTTAGTACGTATTTCACCATTTGATTCTGCTTCCAAAAGACATACTTCTTTTGCTTCGGTAAATGTAACACCGATTATAGAACAAGATGATCAAATAATTATTAACCCAAAGGATTTAAAGATTGATGTATATCGTTCTGGTGGTGCAGGCGGACAAGGGGTAAATACAACTGATTCAGCAGTTAGAATAACTCATCTACCAACAAAAACAGTAATAACTTGTCAAAATCAGAGAAGTCAAATTCAAAATAAAGAACAGGCTTTAAAAGTATTAAAATCTAAATTATTAGAAATTAAAATAAGAGAACAAGAAGAAAAGAAAGCAAAATTAAATAATGAACAACTAAGCAATGGATGGGGTTCACAAAAAAGAAGTTATATACTCCATCCATACAAATTAATAAAAGATCATCATGTTAATTTTGAAAGTACTCAAGCAGAAAAAGTATTAAATGGAGAACTAGATGATTTTATATATCATAATTTATTACAATAATATACTTTAAATACTCTTTTATTTCTAATTTAAACTTTTAATGGAATAATTAGTAAATTCAAAGCGAGAGAAGTTATATAACAATTTTAAAATAGTAGAAATAATTGATATAAAAGTAGATATATTAACATAATTAGATAAAACCAAAACTTATATATTAAAAATGATGATATGTAAAAATTGATATTTAAATAATTTGTAGATGAGTTGGAGAAAATAAGTTATTTAGTATTGGTAAAATTTTAATGTGTAAAAGAATACTAAAAAGTCAAATAAATATGAAAGGTAGAGTGCCTTTTTACAAAATATTAATATTTGGAGGAATAGAAAATTCTTTTATATTAAAAGGTTATATATAGAGTATAAAGAAAAATATAATTTGATTAAAGAATAACGAGAAATTAATATTAAATATTTTTTTATAAAACTATAAAATAGAATGTAGAGAATATTACTATATCAAGATTAGATAATAATAATTTTAGTAAAACTAAAATTAAATTTTCTTTTTTAAATGAACAAAATAGCTGATTTATTATCTTTAATAGCTGATTTATTATCTTTAATAGATAAATTTATATAATTTAATGAAAGTAAGTTAGAAGAGTTGAATAATAAAAAAATTATTTAAATGAAATATTTAAGTGATTTTTAATTAATGTAAAGGAGATAAAATGAATAAAGATACACATAATTACAATCATGAACATGAACATAAAAGTAAAAATATAAGTAATATGTTAAAATCTTTAGTTTTGAATTTGTTTTTAGCTATAATTGAACTTTTAGGTGGTATTTTTTCTTCTAGTGGTGCTTTATTGTCAAATGGAATACATGATATGGGAGATGCTTCTATATTATTATTTTCGACTATTATGGAGAAGAAATCTATTAAAGGTGTTAGTGATAAATATACTTATGGATATAGAAGATTTGCTGTGTTAGGTGCTATTATTAATTTAATTGTGTTATTTTTAGGAGGTATTTTAATTATTATTCTTGCAATTAAATCTTTAAATGGAACACATCAAATTAATAATTTAAGTGTAATGATAATTTCTTTTATAGGGTTTTTAGTTAATGTAGCAGGTACTTTTATTATGAAGAATGATGATGATATAAATGGAAAACAAATAA
>CAMZNW010000007.1 GCA_947313935.1 uncultured Mollicutes bacterium | reverse complement strand
TAACATCCTTTATTTTTGGATAAATATCTTCCCCTGGCTTTGGTACAATTGCTTTTGCATATTTATAATTACTTGGTTTATTCATATTAATCATTTGAAAAAACAACTCATCTTTTGTTACTTGATAAAATTTATTAACACGTTTATTAATTGAACCAACATATGGATTTTTAGGAGTATATAGAAAATAAATATGTTCTCCACTAGGTTTCAACATTTCAGAAAATTCTGCTTGTGGAGCTTGATAATACATTTGATTGTTTAAATATATCTCATAAAATAAACTACCAATTAAAATAAGTATTATAAATAATAAACTACCTAATTTTTTTTTCATTTTTCTCCTAAAAAAATAAGTTTTTACACTTATTTTAATTCATCGTCAAATAATTGTGTTATTTGATCTGCTCCAATTGCATAATTAGTAACAATACCATTTTCCACTGTTATCGCTGTTGGTGTCCCTATTATTTTAACTTCTTTAATTGAACTTAAATCTTTTTGTCCTTTTTGAAATTCAGGATCATCTTCTGATGTAAATACTTTCCCTTTATTTTCAGGTGATTCTACATTTACTAATTTTAAATCTACCCCATCTTTTTTATCAAATTTTCGTGAATAATTACTTAATGTAGGAATAAACTCATGACAATGTGCACATTCTACATTATAATAATAAAAAACTTCTTTATTATCAACTTGTTTTAAAACATCACTATTTGCAACATTTTCTACTTTTTGATATACTTTTGCTGGATTATTAATTACTACTATACCTACTAATACTAGTATAAATGCTATTGCTCCAATTATTATTTTTTTCATTTTTCTCCTTTTAATATTAATACTCAGTAAAATGAAGTATATATCATTTTACTGAGTATTAATTTAATTCTCTTATTGCAATTGTGCTAAAAACGACTTTCCATATTTAGGAGATTTTAAATTAAAGTTTTCACAAATAGTTTCTCCTAAATCTTCAAATGTTTTACATACACTTATTTCATTATTTCCTTGTAATTTTTTTGCATAACATAATAAAGGTACATATTCTCGAGTATGATTATTTCCAATATAAGTTGGATCATTTCCATGATCAGCTGTAATAATCAATAAATCATCTTCTTTTAAAGAATTAATTATTTCTTCTAAACGACCATCAAATTCTTCAAGACAATTTTTATAACCTTTTACATCCCGTGGGTGTCCATATAAAGAATCAAATTCAACTAAATTAACAAAAATTTGTCCACTATAATCTTGTTTTAATTCATTAATTAAAGTATCAATACCATCCATATTACTTTTACTACTTATCGTTTTAGAAACACCAACTCCATTAAAAATATCATTAATTTTACCAATTGCAACTGATTTATAATTTTGATCAATTAATTTTTGCATTACAGTATATTCAAATGGATTTATTGCATAATCATGACGATTTGTAGTTCTAACTCTATGATCAATATCTCCTATAAAAGGTCGGGCAATTATTCGAGCTACATTGTATTCTGGGACTTTGGTTAATTCTCGTGCTATTTTACATGCTTGATACAACTCTTCAACACTAATTACATCTTCATGAGCTGCTAATTGAAAAGTTGAATCTACAGAAGTATATAATATAAATTTACCAGTTTTTATATGTTCTTCATAGTACTCAGCAATAACCTTCATTCCACTTGCTTCTTTATTTGCTAGAACACCTCGACCCGTTAATCTTTCAAATTCAGCTATTAATTTATCATCAAACCCATGTTCAAGAAATTGTTTAAATCCTTTTGTTAAAGTACATCCCATCATTTCCCAATGACCAGTTAAAGTATCTTTTCCATCACCTGCTAACATCATTTTCCCATAATTTGCAAGTGGTTTTTGAACTTCTTTAACAGTTCTAATTGGGATTATATTACCTAGTCCTAAATTTTGCAAATTAGGAACATTTAACCCTACCATTTTAGATATATTAGCTATTGTATTAACACTTGAATCATCATTATATTTTTGCGAATCTGGTAATGCTCCTACTCCTACAGAATCTAATACCAAAGTAATTATTCGATTGAATTTAGGCATTTTACTCCTTATATTTTAGCATTTAAAGCTATTTTCATCATATTTAAAAATGCTTTTTGACGTTCTTCACTAGTTGTCGCGGCATGAGTAACTAAATTATCTGATATAGTTAAAATACATGCAGCTTTTTTTCCAGTTACTTTTGCATTTGCAAATAGAGCAAAAGATTCCATTTCAACGCAAGTACAACCATATTCTTTATTAATTTTAATATAATCTTCATAATTTTTTCTGTAAAATACATCTGATGAATGAATTGTATCAAAGTTGTATTTAATATTTAATTCATTAGCTGAATTAATTAATGCTTTATTTAAAGAAACATCTGATTTGAGATTTGAACATTTTTCACCTAGTACTACTTCTCCAAAAGTAGATTCAGAATATGCATCTGATACTATTACTATATCATATAAATCTAAATCTTTTGTATATGCTCCAGCTGAACCAACTCGAATAATATTATCAACATCATAAAATGAAAATAATTCATATGAATAAATTCCAATACTTGGCATTCCCATTCCAGAACCCATTACTGATATTTTTTTACTATTATAATTACCAGTATATCCTAACATACCACGTACACTATTAATTTGTGTAACATCAGTTAAAAATGTATCTGCAATAAATTTAGCACGTAATGGATCACCAGGCATTATCACTGTTTTTGCAATCATACTACTATCTTCTAATTCAATATGAGCTGTTGGTATCAATTTTTCTGACATAATATATCTCCTTTTTTAATTTATATTTATTATACCACATATCAAAGTCTATTAATTAATAATACCACCTTAACTTTTCAGTACATGTTTTACTAAATATTCATATAGTTTAATATAAAAATAATACTTTTTTTAAAATTAAACTATATAATTCATATATAATATAGGCTAATACATAAGCCATCAATAATCCAACTATATATCCTAAAATAATATGATTTTCTATATTCAAATAATGAATATAAGTTCTAATCACATAATAATGTGTAAAATAAAAGAAATATGATGTTTGAGATAATTTACGTATATTATATTTTTTATATGGTAATTGAAAAATAACTTTTGTAAAACATACTGCATATAATAATGTTATTGGTGAAAAATAACTTGTTATATAAAACCTATTATCAAATAATCCTGCATATGCTACAATTTCTAAACCCATTGTTATAATCATAATTATAATCTCTGTATTAAACTTAAATATTTTTTTATGTTTAAATATAAAATAATATAATAAATATGTTAGTCCTAAATATGGAATAAATACTTTTGAACCTAGATATAACAATGTTGAAGTTGTATTAATAATTGATAAATAAAATCCTCCTATCCATAAACATAATGCTCCTACTAATGTTATTTTTGGCATTTTTTTATCTAATTTACTAATAAAAGGCAAACATAATATTACTCCTAAATACATATTTATGTACCAACTACCAGAAAAACCGTGTTGTAAATCATAAGTTATATGACGAATATGAAATAAATATACATTACTTTCAGTTAAAAATAATGTCGGAATTATTAAGTATAACAATATACTCTTATAATTAATATCTTTTTTTATTTCTAAAAATACGTAACTTGTTGATACAATACTTAAAAGTACACCCACTAAAGAAAAACCTCTCAAAAAATTCATTAAATATTTAAAACTATCTATATCACCTTTAAATACATTAAAAAAATGAACTGTATAAATCATTAACATTGATATTAATGTTAATATATTTAGATGATAAAACATGCTTTTTCTATCTTCCATTTTTCTCCTTACTCAATAATAATATTTTATCAAATTTTTAATTTTATGTACATATTTAAATTATTTTATCCATTAAACAATTTTTTTTACCCATAATTAAATTAATATGTTATAATGTTTATGTATTAATAAAAAGATTAGTGAAGTATTCTCCACAGGATACTTCACTAATCTTTTTTAAGAATAAATAAATTTTTTAAACTTATTTACCCCTTATATTATCCAATGATTCATCAATATTTATTAGACCATTTTTATAATATGTTTTTAATATACTTTTTGGATGATATTCGTATAATGAATATTCAGAAAAATCTAATACAACTGTTTCATAACCATCTTTAGTTTCAATTAAATCTAAACGACCTTTTTTAGACATCTTTCCATGATCTGTAATTGGATCTTTATATACTTCTTCTAATATACCATTTTTCATAATTGCTGAACACTTAATTGCAAATTTATCTGTATCTCGATTTAATGATGATGAATTATTCCCTTGTAAAAGAGCACCACCCATTCCAAAAGTTATATTATCAGTTGAATAACCATGTTCTGTCATCATTTGTAAGATATCATAAATTTGATTAGAATTCACACCATCGCCTTGAATTAATGCAACATGGTTTAATACCTTATATCCTTTTTTATTTATTTTATATCCAAAAGAAAGTTCTAATTTTCTTAATGCTAATAAAATATTACTTTTAGCATCACCACTATCTGGACGAATTACTAAAATAGAATCATTTTTAATTATTTCTGGTTTTAATTCAGCCCAAGTATCAAGGGCCGTACTAAAATCCCAAGAATCAGAAACACATGCATATAAAGGATAATTACCACTCATTGTTGTAATTATTTTTTCAAAAGCACGTTTTTCATTTTTTGTTCCAACTCCAAAAGAAGTTATTGTTGAATGTTCACTTGCTGGGATACTAAATCCAGCCATTGGAGAATGATAATATTTTTTCGCACCAATAATAGCTGCAAGATTATCTGTCCCTTGAAAATTAACTAAATGAGCCATACCACCAATCATCGCAGATTCCTCTGATGATACACCACGATATCCAAAATCATGTAACATAAATGGTAACTTATCTAAATTATCACATGTTAATTCCATAAAATTTTTTATCATTAATTTCATATTATAACCTGCTGTTGCAATTCTAGTTGGATACCAAATTTTCAAGAGTAATGTTTCTATAAATCCTACTAACCAATAAACTTTTTTATCAGTTGATTCAATAGTTAATAAAACATTTCTCCGTTTAATAACTTTTCCTTCATCAATAGCACGAATAATTAATGGTAAATACCCTTTATGTTCCTTTAAAATATATTCCCATCCTTCACGATTAAAAGGAATATTATGTAATTTTAAAACATCGCTTGCTTCTTCAATCATTTCTTGATTTATTGGTGTAGATAAATATTTCTTTAAATAATATTGCAAACCAAAAAATTGCACATCCGCACTACAATAATGACTCCCATCAGTCCCACGACTTTCTAAATAACTATGCATATAAGTTATATTATCATCATATTGTAAATAGTGACTATGTTTATAACTATCAGTCATTAATATTATATTATGCATCTTTCTCCTTAGTTGATATTTAATAAATCAAGTTCTAATACTTTATCTTTATGAATAACATTTGTTGCCCATTTATATATTTTAGGAAATACCTTTAATTCTACACCATATTGTTTGGCTAATTGTATATAAAAATATATTCCTAAAATACAATCATCAACCATATAACGATTATTTGCCAAATCGTCTTGATCTTTAGCTAAAAATGTAATCCCTTGAAAACCATGGAAATTATTGATTTGTTTTTTACTATTTTCTATAAGTGGTTCATCAATTCCAAAATGAATAAACATATTATATACATCAAGTTTTATTTCTTTTTTTAATTCAATTGCTTTTACAATTTCTAACACTTCTAATTCTAAATCTACAAAAAGTTTTGCAGCTACATCTGTAAACTCTTCATAAAATAAAACTTCTTTTCCATAATTATTATGAATATGATATAAATCATACAATCGTGATGTGTGTAATGATGCATTTGATGAAATTAAACTAATATCTAAATGATTTAAATGAATTTTAACATCTCCATACATTGGATATATATTAATGAAATTTTCAATATTTGCACCATTAAGTGCAGCTACATTCATATCTTTTCTAGTTCCAAAAATGTGTACTAATTCATATTTTTTTTCAATTCTTGCAATTTGAAGTACTCGTTCTGTTAAAATAATAGGATTTGATTTTTGTAATTCTTTTGGCATATAATAAAAAGCTCCCTGATTACCAGGAACGATTACAATTGTTGTATCTTTAGATATTAAATCTTTAATTTGTTCTAAACGTTTAGCCTTGTATCTAAAAGGTAGTGTTATAATTAAATAATCATGATCTATTTTTTCAATTGTTTCATAACAATAACATTCATTTATTAAATGACTTTTTCCATTTGAATTAGTTATTTTCTCTATTTTTAAATTACTAGATGTTAAAACATCTATCACTACATCATTACTAGCATTACTAACATATGTATGTCCAATTGAACCTAAACCCATTACTAAAACTCTCATTAATCAACTCCTAAATATTCATTTATTTTCTTCATTTATTATAGCATATTTAAGACTAATTTGTTAACTACATAAAAGAACTTTACATTGAAATATTTAAAATATTTTATTCTACTTTATTTCTAGTATATTAATTTATATTTCTATAGTCTTTAAATTTAATAAAAAAAACTTAGTAAACTAAGTTTTTTTATAACTATTTAATTATTTCAATAATATTACCTGCACCTACTGTACGTCCACCTTCACGAATTGAGAATTTAGTTCCCATTTCAATTGCAACTGGATGAATTAAGTTTACAGTCATTTCTATATTATCTCCAGGCATAATCATTTCAACACCTTCTGGTAATTGAATAGAACCTGTCACATCAGTTGTACGGAAGTAAAACTGTGGACGATAATTATTAAAGAATGGTGTATGACGTCCTCCTTCTTCTTTTGATAAAACATAAACTTGTGCTTTAACAATAGTATGAGGAGTAATTGTACCTGGTTGTGCTAATACTTGACCACATCAATATCTTCACGACTAACTCAACGTAATAAACATCCAACATTATCTCCAGCTTCTGCATAATCTAATAATTTTCTAAACATTTCAATTCCTGTAACTACAACTGTTGCTGTTTCTTCTTTAATTCCAACAATTTCAACTTCTTTATTTACTTCTAAACGTCCACGTTCAACACGTCCTGTTGCAACAGTACCACGTCCTGTAATTGAAAATACATCTTCAACTGGCATCATAAATGGTTTATCTATATCTCTTTGTGGTTCTTCGATATATGTATCAATAGCTGCCATTAATTCATGTATTTTATTTTCCCAAGCTTCTTCACCTTCTAATGCTTTTAATGCAGAACCTTTAATTACTGGTGTATTATCACCATCAAATCCATATTCAGATAATAATTCAATTACTTCCATTTCTACTAATTCAATTAACTCTTCATCATCAACCATATCACATTTATTTAAAAATACAACAATACGTGGTACACCTACTTGACGAGATAATAAAATATGTTCACGAGTTTGAGGCATTGGTCCATCAGTTGCAGCAACAACTAAAATTGCCCCATCCATTTGTGCAGCACCTGTAATCATATTTTTAACATAATCAGCATGTCCTGGACAATCTACATGTGCATAATGACGAGTTTCAGTTTCATACTCAACATGTGCAGTATTGATTGTAATCCCACGTTCTTTTTCTTCTGGAGCACCATCGATTTGATCATATGCTTGTGCTTCTGATCCACCTACTTTAGCTAATACATTTGTAATTGCTGCAGTCAATGTAGTTTTACCATGATCTACATGCCCTATTGTTCCTATATTTACATGTTGCTTTGAACG
>CAMZNW010000006.1 GCA_947313935.1 uncultured Mollicutes bacterium | reverse complement strand
TTTTTTTGATTTTTTATTAATCTTTTCTTTGGATTTTATTGTTTTATCATCATCTTTTTTATTAATCTTTTCTTCGGATTTTATTGTTTCAACATCATCTTTTTTATTAATCTTTTCTTCAGATTTTATTGTTTCAATATTATCATAAACTTCCTTTTCATCTTGTTTATTTTTAGAAACTTCATCTCGTTTATTCTTTTTTCCCATTCATACCTCCTAATATTTCTAAGTATTGTACTAATACATTATATACACGTAATTCTTTTGCATATTCATACAATTTATCCATATTTCGTTCTTCTCGCATTAAATAATTTTCAATTACTTCTCGAATTATATTTGAATCATACTTTGAACGATGACGAATCATATCACAAACTGTTCGCTCAATATCATATATTTTTATTTTTCGACCATTTTGATCTATAATTTTTAATCCTACATCATAAAACTTTGATGATGTATAATAATAACAAAATAAATCAAAAGGTAAACGTGGAGGTTTTTGTTCTCGATTAAGTGTAATTGTAATTTTTCCACTTTCTCCACTAGTTAATTTATATAAATAAGCCGCTGAACTTAATGATAAAATTCCATTTTCAATTATAACATTAATATCAGTAATTTTTATATTTCCAATATCTTCTAAAGAATATACCCCTTGATATAACTTTATTAATGTTCCATCATCTACTAATTTAGTAATTTGATAATTAGAAATTCCTTGATCATTTAAATCTTTAGTACGAAATACAACACCTTGTAATGAAAGCTCATTCATAATATCTTGCATAATACATACCCCTTGTGTAGAAAGACACTTTTAATTATAAGTGTAGAAGTTTCTACAAATATATTATACACTTTTTTTATTTCAATGTCAACTTTTTTAATTCAATTTACTGCACTTTTTATTAATAGTATAATTGTCATAAAAAAAATAAAGCTTATTGCTTTATTTTAATCAATATTTAAATTTCTACTTTTAGGTTTTCTTGAACGACTTGAATTATTACTATCATTTGAACGAGAACGCTCACTAGAACGACCTCCACGAGAACGTTCATTAGAAGAACGCCCTCCACGAGCACGACCTCCACGACCACGATTTGGACGATCGTCCCCTATTTCAATATCTTCTTCTTTAGATTTCGCTAATTCTGGATATAATAAAGATAATAATATATTTACAACATCTTCTGGTTTATTATCTTGTAATAAACTTTTTCCTAAAATTAAATATGATTCATCTAATTCTTTTTTATTAATTTTAAGTGCTATTTCTTCTTTATATTGCTCTGCTAATAAAACTTTTACTTGTTCATAAGTTGGTACTGGTATTTCTTTAATTATACAATTTAATTTTTTAGAATATTGTGAAAACTCTGAACGATACATATTTGGTGATACTAAAGAAAGTGCTTCACCTTTTTTTGCATTTCCACGTCCTGTACGACCAATTCGATGAATATAATATTCCATATCTTGTGGTAATTCAAAATTAATAACTAAATCTATTCCATCGATATCAATACCACGTGCTACTACATCTGATGCAACTAAAATATCAAATTTACCTGCTTTAAAATCTGCAATCACTTTTGTACGATTTTTTTGTTCGATATCACCATGAATTTTTGCGACACGATATTTATTTTCAACTAAAAATGAATGTAATTCATCACAAGAACGTTTAGTTTTTGCAAAAATTATTATTTTTTGACCTTGACGTAATAATAATATTCTTTTTAAAATATTAGGTTTGTTTTTATTTTTACAAATCATATAACTTTGCTCTACTTTATCAACAGTCATTGATTTAGCAGCCACTTTAATATGAATTGGATCTATTAAAAAACGATTAGAAATATCTTTTATTTTTTTGGGCATTGTTGCACTAAAAAATAATGTTTGTTTTTTAGCAGGCATTAATTCAAAAATAGTTTCAACATCTTCTAAAAATCCCATATTTAACATTTCATCTACTTCATCTAAAACAAAGAAACGAATATGTGATAAATTTAATTTTTTACGTTTAATTAAATCAAGTGAACGTCCTGGAGTACCAACTACAATAGATGGATTTTCACGTAATTTTTTTAATTGACGATCTATTGGCTCACCACCATATGCAGCCATTACACTTACATTCATAAAAATTGTTATTTTATCAATTTCTTCCTTTATTTGTATTGCTAACTCTCTAGTTGGTGCTAAAATTAATGATTGTACTTTTTTATTTTCTAATTCTAAATTATTCAATATTGGTATTAAAAATGCTAAAGTTTTTCCTGTACCTGTTTGTGCTTGTGCTAATACATCACGACCATTTAAACCATAAGGAATAGCTTCTGCTTGTATTTCCGATGCAGTTTCAAAACCTAATTTATCTGTTGCTTTTGTTAATTCTTCAATTAATCCTAATTCACTAAATTTCATGTATTTCTCCTCTTTTTTACTTATTTAATCTTGCTTCTTTAATTATATTACGAATTTGTATATTTTGATCACGTGCTCCATAAATACATCCACAATAATTTTGTCGATAAACATTAAATTTATCACATATTTTTTTTGCTTTTAAATTTCCTTGTTGTTTTTTGAAATCAGTTGGTAAATACATTATATTATTTTTTTTTGCACTTTTAAATCCTACTTCATTAATTACTTCAGAATTTTTTAAAGGAGATATTGTAATTGCACTTGAAAACATATCATAATTATTATCTTTAGCATATTTAGCAACATTATCAAATCTAAATTCATAACACAATTTACAACGTTCATGCCCTTCTTTTTCAAATTCTAAACCTTTTGTAATTTCAAAAAAATTTATCGGATCATATTCTCCAACAATACATTTAATATTTAACTTATATTCATTATTATAATTTTCAACTAAATTAGTTAATGCGTTCATTCTACGAATATATTCAATTTTAGGATGAATATTAGGATTATAAAAATAGATCGTTAACTCTACAATTTCACCTAATAATTCTAAAGCTAAAGAAGCACATACAGCACAACAAGCATGTAACAATATTCTTGGCTTTTTATTAATTGACTCAAATTCAATTATTTTATACATAACTTCATGATAATTCATTTTTTGAGAATCTTTTAATCTATTTTCTATTTCTTGAATAATTGGATGTTTCATTTAGTTAAAACCTCTAATAATTCATCAACTAAAATACTTATTCTTAATTTGTCTTTTCGATTTTTAAATTCAACTATTCCATTCGAAAAATCTCGTCCAATTATAATTTGTTTTGGTAAACCTAATAAATCTGCTTCAGCAAATTTATTTCCTGGTCGTTGATTTCGATCATCTACTAATACAGAATATCCTAATAATTCTAATTTATTTGTTAATTCATCTGTAAATTTTTTTTGTTCAATACTTTTAGTATAATCTAATGGAATTAAATGGATATCATATGGTGCAATACTACTCGGTATAATCAAACCATTTTCATCATTATGTTGTTCAAATATTGCACTTAAAATTCTAGAAACACCAATTCCATAACACCCCATTAATGGTGTTTCTAATTTTTGCTGATCATTTAAATATTCAACTCTTAATGCTTTAGTATATTTATCTCCTAAAGCGAAAACATGACCAATTTCAATTCCATGTTTAAATTGGATACCATTTCCATTTTCCGTAAATTTGTCTCCAACTTCAATTAATCTAAAATCTCCAACTTCATATTGATTAATATCACGCTTAATACTAAAATTAATTAAATGTTTATTTAAAATATTACTACCTATTATCGCTTGATTAAAAGATTCAATTTCTTGATCAATATAAATTTTTAAATTTTTATCTTTTGGTCCAATAAATCCTTGTACTAAATTATGTTTTTCTAATTGTTCATTTGTAGCAAACTTTATTTCCAGACCGCCAAATTTTTTTAAAACTTTTAATTCGTTAACTTCACGATCACCACGTACACAAACTAAAATAATTTCATTATCTATATTATAAGCTAGTGTTTTTATTATTTTAGTTTTTGAAACATTTAAAATACTTGTTAATTCTTCAATTTTAGAACAATTTAGTGTATCTATAATTTTTATTGGTAATAATGCTTCTTCATTCTCTATCGGCTTAAAATATATTGGAGCAATTTCAATATTATATGCTATATCACTGTTACTATCATATGCAATTATATCTTCTCCAATTGGAGATAAAGCCATAAATTCATGTGAATTACTACCACCCATTTGCCCATTATCTGCTTTAACAATTTTAAAATCAAGTTCAAAACGAGTAAAAATTCTTTTATATGCTTCATAATACTTGTTATATACTTCGTCTAAATTTTCTTGAGTAGTATGAAAAGAATATCCATCCATCATAATAAATTCTCTT
>CAMZNW010000005.1 GCA_947313935.1 uncultured Mollicutes bacterium | reverse complement strand
CTAATTTATCAAAATCTAATTTATCTTTTTTGTTTTTTTTTTTCCATATATTATTTTTTTTTTCTTTTTTATTTTTTGGTATTTCAACATATTCTTGAGTTAGATTTATCGTATGTATATTATCAATATTTTTTTCAGATTCTAATCCATTATATAAATCTTTCCATTTTTCATTTTCCATTTTTCTCCTTAAAAATATTTAATTAATTTCGCTTAATAATTTTGCTAAATCAATATCATATTCTTGTTCAGCTAATACTTCATTTGCATTTGTAAAATATTCAGCAATATTCTCAGCATGATCACCTATTCGTTCAATATCTGATAATAAATCTACATAACTAATTGATAACTTACCAGTACATTCACCAGATTTCACACGTAATAAATGTTTTTTATAATATTTTCTTTCCATTTTATCTAATTGTTTTTCTTTTTCAAAAATTCTTCCTGCAATAATATAATCATTAGTTTCAATTATATTTTGTAAATCAATCGTTAAAGAACGCACAATTTTCATCATTTTTTTTAATTCATCTTTTGCACTTATACTAAATTTTTCATTAGCTTCTAAAAATATTTTTTGTTTACTCACAATATTAACAGCTAAATCTCCTATTCGTTCTAAATCATTTATTGTGTACATATATGCATTTAATCTTTGTAAATCATTTTCTGGTAACTCTTCCATAGTTAAATCTCGGAAAAATAATTTTAAATTTTTATCAATTGAATTAACTCCAATTTCTATTTGCAATGTAGAATCATAAGCAAGTTTATCATTTATATTAATATATTTCTCTGCATTTTCAACTTGTGCATTAACTAAATGCGCTAATTCTAATATTGCATTTCCTCCTTGTTGTAATGCTAATGATGGAGATTCATGTATTAAAGCTCCTGTTAAAAACTGTTGCTCTATATTAAATTTCAATTCATTATTTTTAACTGGAACAATATATTTAACTATTTTTTCAATTAATGGAATAAACCATATTAATATGAAAGTAACTGTTATATTAAATAATAAATGTGATAAAGCAATTTGCAACATTGCATTGTCTGTTATATGAAAAATAACTTTTCTAAATAAATCAATTCCACCAAAAATATACATTACAATAAAAAATAAAGCGGTTCCAAATACATTGAAAATTATATGTGAATATGCTGCTCGTTTTGAATCACGAGAACCACCAATTGATGCAAGTAGTGAAGTAATTGTTGTTCCAATATTATCACCTAATAATATTGCAAATGCAATTGGAAAACTTACCATTCCAGATAAATAAATTGCTTGTAATATTCCAATTGTCGCACTTGATGATTGGACTAACATTGTTAATGCTGCACCAATTAATATACCTAAAAATGGAGTCTTACCAACTTGTGTCATTATACGTGTAAAATCATCGGTCTTAGATAATAACTCTAGTGGTTCTTGCATAATACTCATTCCATAAAAAAGCAATCCAAATCCAAATATAATTTGACCAATTAATGAATTTTTTCTTTTTTGAGAAAACATATAAAATGCTGCTCCTAAAAATATAATTGGTAATGCATAATCTTTAATACTTAATGTTAACATTAATGCTGTAATTGTTGTTCCAATATTTGAACCCATTATTACACCAATTGCTTGTTGTAATTCCATTAAACCTGCACGAACTAGTGAAATTGTTAATGCTGTTGTTCCTGATGAACTTTGTATTAAAATAGTTGTTAATATTCCTGCCATTACAGCTTTAAATTTATTTGAAGTATATTTATTAATAATATCTCGTAAATTATCTCCTGCAATTGCTTTTAATGATTCACCCATTAACTTAATTCCAAATAAAAATAATCCTAATCCTCCAATTAAAGCAAAAATACTATCTTGTAAATTCATATTCCTCCATATTATTTTTAATATATATAAATTATATCACAATCATGCCTTTTAATATAATTTTTAATTAAATTAATGTTTAATTACATCTTCTAGTTTTTCTATTAAAATATTATTTTTTTGATATTTTTTAGTATTTTCTTCTAATTGTTTTATTAAATGTTTTTTTTCATTAATTATGTAATTATTTTCATCATTTTTTAATTGTTTAAAAATATTTTTCAAAGCTTTTGATAATGCACTGTTTTCTAAATATAATTCTTGTTGGTTTTCATATAAATTAGACAATTGATTTTCATTTTCTGTTTTCGTTTTCTTTATCTCTTTTATAAATTCATATTCTATTTTTTGCTTTTTTGTCATTTTATTTAAATATTCTTGCATTATTCTCCTATAAAAATATTTTTTAATTGTTCATAAAAATTTTTTTTTTCAGAAATTACTTGTTTTATCTTTTTTGAGCTTAATTTTATTTTTATTTCATATACATCTTCTAAAGAATAATATTTTTGATCAACTGTTAATATATCTGAGATAAAACCTTCTTCTTTATTTGATAATGTAATCTCTTCATTTTCATCTAAAATAATTGAATTACCTATATTTCGATATTTGATATTATCTATTGGAGCAATATGTGTTAATTGATATAATGATTTATTAATTGATATAATACTACCTCCTAATGATTTGTTATAAGCCGTTGATCCA
>CAMZNW010000004.1 GCA_947313935.1 uncultured Mollicutes bacterium | reverse complement strand
TTTAATGATAAATGCAGTGCAATATCAAAAGTAGTTCACAATTTAGATATTAATTGGATAAAATATTATGTTTATGCTGATATCCAGACAATAATTTCTCGTTATAAGCAATATCGAAGATTACATCCACTAGTAATTTCTAAAAAAAAAGATTCTCTAGAGGAAAGTATTAAATTAGAAATTGTAATTACAAAAGATTATCAAGAAAAGGCAGATTATATTTTTGATACTAGTAGTTTATCAATTATTAATTTAAGAAAACAAGTATTAAAAACAATAAAAAAAGATAATAAATTATTAATAAATGTTATTTCTTTTGGTTTTAAGTATGGAAGTATTTTAGATGCCGATTATGTTTTTGATTTACGATTTTTACCTAATCCATATTATGAAAAAGAATTACGTGAAAAAACGGGATTAGATAATGATGTTTATAATTATGTTTTTAGTTTTGAAGATGCAAATAAATTTTATTCTCATATTTATGAATTATTATTAATAGCACAAAATAATTACATTAAAGAAGGACGAGTAGTAACAACTATTGCTTTTGGTTGTACCGGAGGTCAACATCGGTCAGTTTCTTTTGTGCGCAGATTAGCAAATGATCTTAGTAATAAGTATGATGTTAGTGTTATTCATAAACAATTAGGAGTAAGAAAATGACATTTTCTCAGCAAGTAAAAGAAGAATTATTAGTTCAATTTATTGAATATGATACAGCAAAGATTGAGTTAATGGCTGCTTTTAAAGCAATTGGAAATTTAGTATTTACATATGATGCGATTCAAATAGAATTAAAAACTTCTCAAATAAAATTAACAAAGCGATTATTAGAAATTATTAAAAATGAATATCCAAAAGTAATTGTTAATACAAGTATTTTTGAAGTTCGTCGTTTTAATAAAAAGTCAAAATTATATGTAATAAAAATTGAAACTGATGTTAAAGAAATTTTATACGATTTGAAATTTATAGATGATATGAAAACAAGTTTTATTGTTAATTTAAAAGATATTACAAATAATTTAATTAGTGATGATGAACGACAAGTGTATGTACGAACTTTTTTTTGTTGTTGTGGTTCAGTAAATGACCCCCAATTATCACAACGATATCATTTAGAAATAACTTGTCAAAATCAGGAATACTTAGTAGGTATTCAAAAAATTGTTTTAAAATATAATATTAAGATGAAGATTTCTAAACGAAAGAATAATTTTAGTTTATATCTTAATAAGAGTGAAGAAATAGCAGATTTTTTAAAATTTATTAAAACATTTGATATGTTGTTTGTTTTTGAAGATTTTCGAATGACACGTGATATGAGTGCAATGTATAATCGATTAAATAATGCAGATATAGCAAATGAAGTACGACAGTTAGAAAGTGCAAATATACAAATTGAAGCAATCAATAAATTAAAAGATGCAAATATGTATGAAATTTTATCTGAAAAAGCTAAAATAATATGTGAGTTGAGAATTAAGTATCCTGAAGATTCATTAGCTCAATTAGCAGAATATTCTAATGGCGAAATATCTAAGTCAAATATAATTTATCGGTTAAAAAAAATAATAGAAAAAGCAGATTCATTAGATGATAGTAAGTAAGTTTGGAGAATAATGTTAGAATTAGTAAATTTAGAAAAAAGTTATGATGATATAGTAGTTGGTCCAATAAATATTTGTTTAAAGTCTAATCAATTTGTTTCAATAATTGGAGCAAGTGGAGCAGGTAAAACAACATTAGTTAAAATGATTACAAACAATATTTTAGATTATCGTGGTAAAGTTTATTTTGATGGGGTAGAATTAAAGAAAGAACTTATTTCTTATATAACTCAAAAAACAATGTTATTTAATCATTTAACAATTGAAGAAAATTTTGCATTATCAAATGTAGATTTAAGTGACGTAGATAAAATATTGGGGACTTTGAATTTAGAATCAAATATTAAATATAAATATCCT
>CAMZNW010000003.1 GCA_947313935.1 uncultured Mollicutes bacterium | reverse complement strand
TATGATAGTAATGTTCTTGATTTATGTTCAGGTACCGGAAATTTAGGATTAGAAGCAAAATCACGTGGTGCTAAAAATATCACATTAGTTGATAATAATATTGATGCAATTAAACTAATTAAGCAAAATATTAGTCAGCTAGAAATTGTGGCTAATATCATTCAAATGGATTGTTTAACATATGTAAATAATGTTGATACTACAATTAAATTCGATTTTATTTTTATTGATCCACCATACACATGGGATAAAATTCAAGTGATAGAACTATTAGAAAATATTATTGAGCATAAATTATTAACAGAAAATGGGAAAATAATTTTAGAGTTTAATAAAAATAAAATTTTAGATTTAAATAATTTTAATGTTTTAAAAATAAGAAAATATGGTATTGCTAATTTTTATTTTATAGGAGGATAAGTGACAGTTGTATTTGCAGGAAGTTTTAATCCATTGACAAATGGTCACTTGGATATTATAAAAAGAAGTACAAAAATGTATGATAAAGTTGTAATTGTAGTAACATTAAATCAAAAAAAAAAACAAATAAATTTGAAAAAAATACAGAATTTAATTGAAAAAACTATAATTGATAATAATTTAGATAATATTTATGTTGATGTTTGGGATGGGTTAATTGTAGATTATATGCAAAAGTATAAATTTAATTATTTATTACGATCATTACGCAATTGTAATGATTTTAATTATGAATGTGATATGCAAAGTTACAATAAAGGATTAAACAACAGTATCGAAATTATTTATTTAATTGCTAATCCTAAATATATGCATCTTTCATCAAGTGGAGTATTAGAAATATGTAAATATGACATAACAAAAGTTAAAGATTTAGTCCCAAAACCAATTTATGAATATTTAAAGGAGGAATATGAAAATATATAATTCTTATACTGGAAAGTTAGAGACATTTAAACCAATTAAAGAAAAAGAACTTTCAATGTATGTATGTGGACCAACAATTTATAGTGATATTCACATAGGTAATTTGCGACCATTAATTTTTTTTGATATTGTGGCAAGATTTTTCAAATTGCAAGGTTATAAAGTCCATTATATTTCTAATATTACAGATATAGATGATAAAATTATTAATAAAGCTCATGAAAGAAATATTACAGAAAAAGAATTGGTTAGAGAAAATCTTAGTGCATATTTAGAAGTGTGTAAAAAAGTACAATTAAATTCTTTTTCAAAGCAGCCATGTGTAACAAATTATATTCAAGAAATAATTAATTATATCCAAGTTTTGTTGGATATGGGTTATGCATACAATAATTCAGGGAATGTTTATTTTGATACTCAAAAAATTAAAAGTTATGGAAAATTATCTAATTTAAATATTGAACAAATCAAAATTGGAGAAAAAAATAATAGTAATATGAAAAAGAATTCAACAGATTTTACATTATGGAAGAATACAACAAAAGGAATAACTTGGGATGCTCCTTTTGGACCTGGACGACCTGGATGGCATACTGAATGTGTTGTAATGATTAATCAATTATTAGGTAAGAAAATTGATATTCATGGTGGAGGAATTGATTTAAAATTTCCGCATCATGAAAATGAAAATGCACAAAGTTGTGCTATTAATGAAGATTTAGCTAATTATTGGTTATATAATGGTTTTATAAATTATGATGGACAAAAAATGTCAAAATCAATTGGAAATACCATTCTTGCAAAAGATTTTATTGATAAATATGAAATTAATGTAGTCCGTTTAATAATGTTGCAAACTCATTATAGTCAGCCATTAAATTTAGATGAAGATTTGATTGAACAAACAATTAAATTAAATGAACGTTTTAAAAGATATTATGATGATAATATAGATGATAATATAGATGATAATACAACTAATATATTAATTAATAATATTAATAATTATATGAATAATGATTTTGCAACCGCTAATGTTATTACAATAATGCAACAAATAATAAAAGATGAAGTTAATTTAGAAAATATAATGGCAATGAAATATGCATGTGAAATTTTAGGATTAGATTATCCAAAAATAAATCATATTATTCCAAATAATATTAATGAATTAATTAAAAAAAGACAAATAGCAAAGAAAAATAAAGATTTTGAATTGGCAGATAAATTAAGGGAAACAATATATGAACTTGGATATGAAATCTTAGAGCAAAGAAATGGAGTAAAATGCAAGAAAATAATGAAGAAGTAATTTATGGTAAAAATAATGTAATGGATACAATTAAAATAAGAGAAATAAGTAAAGTATTTATTCAAAAAGATAAAAAAAGTAAAGAAATTGTTGATTTAATTGCAACTAAAAATATTCCTTACGTATATGTTGAAAAAAAATATTTAGATCAACTAACGCAGCATGCAGCTCATCAAGGAATAGGTGCTATTGTATCACCAACAAATTATTTAGAATTAAATGAATTAATTAATAAAAATAAGAGTGTAGAAAATCCTATGGTTATATTATTAGACGAAGTTCAAGATGTTAACAACCTAGGAGCAATAATTCGTATTGTTGATTCATTTGGTATAAATGGACTTATTTTTAATAAACGTCGTAATGCGCAATTAAATGGAGCAGTAGCTAAAATATCAACAGGGGCAATTAATCATATTGATATTGTACGGGTTACAAATTTATCACAAACAATTGAAAAAATGAAAAAATTAGGTTATTGGATTGCTTATTTAGATATGGATGGAAAAACAAAAGTACAAGATTTTGATTTTGATTTACCATTAGTAGTAGTAGTAGGTGGAGAAGATAAAGGTGTAACAAATAATATTAAAAAACATTGTGATTTTGGAATTACTATTGACATGTTTGGTCATGTTAATTCTCTAAATGTCGCAAGTGCTACTTCAGTACTATGTTACCAAAAAAGTACCTTTAAAAAAGAAAAATAATCAAATAAAGTATCATAAATATAGTTGAATTTTATTGTATAAGTATATGTAATATATATATATTTATATGTATGTTTAAACATAAAAGATAATAATGTGATATAATTAAATATAAAATAGGAGGAAATTATGAGTGTAATCAAAGCAGATAAAAATAATTTTTCAGAGTTAGTTAAAGATGGAATAACATTAGTAGATTTTTATGCTGATTGGTGTGGTCCTTGTCAAATGTTATCACCAATTTTAAATCAATTATCAGAAAGTCAATCAAAGGTTAAAATAATTAAATTAAATGTTGATGAAGATACATCAGTTGCTCAAGAATATGGTGTAATGTCAATGCCAACAATGATTATTTTTAAAGATGGAAAAAAATATG
This sequence comes from uncultured Mollicutes bacterium, assembly GCA_947313935.1. GTDB lineage: Bacteria > Bacillota_I > Bacilli_A > UBA3375 > UBA3375 > CAMZNW01. The sequence goes on along the minus strand of CAMZNW010000003.1, from coordinate 2,748 downwards.
ATCAAAAAATAGGTTTAATGAGAAAAGAAGATTTAGAAATATGGTTTAACTCTTTATAGAGATAAATCATTTTTTTTATAGGAGAGAAGATGTTAGATTTGATTAAAGCAACTGTACCTAAAAAACCGGGGTGTTATATTTACAAAAATAAAGAAGATAATATAATTTATATTGGTAAAGCTAAAAATTTACAAGTAAGAATGTCAAGTTATTTCAATCGCATTCATAATATAAAAACTACTAAGTTGGTTAGTGAAATTAAAAGTTTTGAATTTATTATAACAAATAATGAACGTGAATCATTATTATTAGAAAATCAATTAATTAAAAAGCATCTTCCAAAGTATAATATAATGTTAAAAGATGATAAATCATATCCCTATATAGTTGTTACAAATGATGTACATCCTCAAGTATTAAAGGTTAGAAATAGAAAATTACATGGTAAATATTATGGTCCATATCCTTCTTCAAATTATGTAAATGAGATTATAAAAGTAATAAATAGAATAACAAAGTTACGCAAATGTAGAGTAATTCCCCAAAAAGAATGTATTTATTATCATCTTAATAAATGTTATGCACCTTGTATTATTAATAGTTCAAATGAAGATATAAAAATGTATAAAAAAGAAGTAAATGATTTGTTAATTAATAATATGAAAGGATTAAAAGTAGAAATAAATAATAAAATGATTATTGCTGCAGATAATTTAGAGTTTGAAGAAGCAGGAAAATATAAATATTTAATTCAACAAATCAATACTTATCAAGAGAAACAGGCAATTGATTTAAATCAAAATATTTCTTTTGATGTAATTGAAATTTACTATGATCAAGATTGGGTTTCAATAACTATAATTAAAATAGAGTTTGGAATGGTTGTTAATATCATCTCATCAATCCATAGTTACATTGAAGATTATCTTACAATTGTAATAAGTTATTTATATCAAATGTATGAACAAAATAATTCAATTAATTTTCTAACAAGTAACAAGGAATTAGCTAGTATGATGGAAAATATTTTTGTTATGACAGCAATAAAAAGCAATTTACAAGAATATCGTAATTTAGAACAAATGGCCAAAGAAAATGCTCGAATATATTTTAAAAATAATATTGAAAAAATAGCAAAATTAATTTATGATGATGGAATTTCAGGTTATGATGAATTAAAAAAAATAACAAATAATGATTTAGAAATAATTGAAATGTATGATATTTCTCATCTTGGTGGTGATGCACAAGTTGGGGTTAAAGTTAGTTATAAAAAAGGAAAAAAAGATAAAAAACAATATCGAAAATATAAAATTAAAACAGCATCACCAGGGGATGAATATGGTAGTATGTATGAAGTTATTGATCGACGAATAAGTAAGATGATTAGTGAAAATACTAGTTATCCAAATTTAATTATTTTAGATGGAGGAAAAGGACAAATAAAGGTGTGCTTAGAGGTACTAAAAAAGTATTCATTAGACAATATGATTATGGTAATGGGTTTAGTAAAAGATAAAAAACATACAACTTATGCAATGATGAATAAAGATTATGAACAAATAGTTTTAAAAAGAAGTTCAAAATTATATAAATTTTTATATTCTATACAAGAAGAAGTTCATCGTTTTGCGATAAATTATCATCATATATCAAAAGAAAATAAAATGATTATGTCTAAATTAGATAGTATTGAAGGATTAGGACCAAAAAGAAAACAAAATTTAATTATACATTTTGGTTCATATGAAAATATAAAAGCAGCTAGTTATGATGAATTAATAGCTTTAAAAATTCCTAAAATAATTGTTAAAAAAATTCTCAAATTATAGTGAGAATTTTTTATTATTAATTAGAATCTAGTTGATTTAAATTTGCTTGCAAAATAGTCGAAAAATATTCATGATTAGTATCTGAAACTAATTCATCACCTGTCCCATCAAGAGCGCCAGTAGTAGTTAAAGTATTCATCATAAATTCAATATTTTGTGGTTTATTAAGTTCATCATTTACTTTAACAGAAGGAACGTTAAAGCGACGATAGTTAATTGGAATAATAGTAACAAGTGTATCAGTATAATCAATTCGATCACTATTCTCATTATCATAAAATATATTATTCATAGTTTGATTTGTAGTATCATCCGAAGTAGTATTAAAAATATCATCATAAGGATTAATACCAATTAATCTACCACCATATTGATTTTTAGTTATTAGGTTAAAAGATTGATGATTGGCAAGAGTATTTTTAATTGAGTCAGTTGTAGTAGTAATAAAATTTGCAATTTGTAAAAGTATTTTTATGTTTAAGTTAGTATGTAAATCTTTTAATAAAAAATTAATTGAATCATTTAAGTATTTAGAAGGATTAGAAAATATTTTATTAATAACAGCCATAATAATTTCTTGCTGACGAATATTTCGTTCAAAATCATCACCACTTAAACCAGTTTCTGGATTAATTGCATGGCGCATTCGAGCATAAGCAAGAGCTTGTTCTCCATCAAGATGTTGCATTCCTTTTTCAAATGATATACTATCTTTATTACCTTTGGAATCTTGTTCGCTAAAAGCATAGGGAATATTAATTGTAATACCATCAATTGAATTAATTAATTTAATAAAACTATCAAATGTCGCAAATAAATAATAATCAATATTAATATTAAAATATTGTTCAATAGTTTTTACAGAACAATCAATTCCTTCATCTAAATCATTATTTTTTAAAGCACCTTCTGCTAC
>CAMZNW010000002.1 GCA_947313935.1 uncultured Mollicutes bacterium | reverse complement strand
TTTGTTTAAATTTTTCTTTTCTGTATATTGGTAATACTTGAGTATACAATTATATATTTAAATATTAATTGTATAAAAAGTACTATATAATCAATACAAGGTAATTTAATAAGAAGATTCTTTAACAAAATTTAAAATTATATGAAAATACAAAAAACAAATGATTCACAAATCCAATTGAAATCATTTGTTTATATATCACCCTATTTTTATTGCATCAATTTTACCTTTAAGTGAATCTAAACTTGTTTCATCAATAATTTGAACACTTGTTCCATATAATCCCCACATTGGAATATCTACTAAAGTACCATTACCTTCTAAAACATCAGAAGTTATATTAATTTGTTGATCATTAGTTGCTAATTTAAATAAATCATTTAATTGATTTTGTTTAAAATTAGTTCGTACATTCTCTTGTAATACTCCTAATAATCGGTTGTATGCTAAAATACCACTATTATTTAAAGCTTTTAAAAATGATTGTATTACATCTGATTGATGACGAGCACGAGCATAATCACCATCACTAAAAGCATGACGTTCTCGTGCATATGAAAGGGCTTGTGAACCATTCATATGTGTTGGTCCAGCATCATAACAATATACTCCTTTTTGATCAAATTCATTTTGTCCACAAAAAGGACCTTCAACATCTATATCAATCCCACCAACTGCATCAATCGCATTAATAAACCCACTAAAATTAATCTTAATATAATAATCTATTTTTGTATCAAATAACTTTCCAATAGAATCTAACATTGGTTGCATTCCATTACTAGAAATATGTGTTGCCTTGTCTTTTTGATTATTCATCCCAGTATTTTCAATATAAGCATCACGGGGCACTGAAACTTCATATACTTCTCGAGTTTTAGGATTTATTGTTAATAATAATATTGCATCTGAACGACTATTTTGATCAATCATATCTGAGCGTGTATCAGTACCCGTTACTAAAACTGAGAACACTTGTTTTTTTATATTTGTCGCTGGATTAATCACTTTATGTATTTTACGTATTTTTCCAATTATTTTTACATCATTTTTAACATTTGGAAATTGTTCATTAATTATTTCATCGTCTAAGCTAGGTACTATTAAATATTTAATATCCCCATCATAAAAATCTTTTACACTATCAACGTATGAATCATATAATTTATAATCAAAATCTTTATGTTTTTTAGCAAAATATTTTTTTGGTAAATCATAACCTAATTCTGAACCTTTTTGTGCTAACGCTATAACTTCACCATCATTAATATCCGTCACTTTATTAACAGCATCATTATCTTTACTTGTTACTACATAAACAGTTTGAATTTCTTTATTATTTAATGACGTAAAAATTGAATTAAGTCTTATCCCAATCATAGTTATTAATAAATATATAGTTATTATTATTACTGAAGAAATTATTCTTTTTTTTCTAAAAATTAATTTCTTTAATATAAATGCACCTAATGGTACTAGTAATATAAATTCAAACAGTCCTAATATTCGTAATGTATAAGCAATTGTAATAAATTCAATTATTGCGATAAAAATGACTATTTTATTAAACTTTGAACGTTTCTTTTTATTGTTTTTTT
>CAMZNW010000001.1 GCA_947313935.1 uncultured Mollicutes bacterium | reverse complement strand
TTGGTGAACTTATAGAATTTGAATCTGGTGTTTTAGGAATGATTCTTAATTTAACAGAAACAAGTGTTGGAGTTGCATTATTTGGAGATCAAACCAAAATAGTTCAAGGAATGTCAGTAAAAAGAACCGGAAAAGTTATGCAAGTTCCAGTTGGAGATGAATTAATTGGTCGTGTTGTTTCAGCAACTGGTATGCCAATTGATGGAAAAGGTGATTTTACTTGTAATACAATGAGTGCAATTGAAAAATTAGCACCAGGTGTTATGGATAGAAAATCAGTTGATCGTCCACTTGAAACAGGAATTAAAGTAATTGATAGTGTTATTCCAATTGGTCGTGGTCAAAGAGAATTAATAATTGGTGATCGTAAAACAGGAAAAACACAAATTGCTATTGATACAATTATTAATCAAAAAGGTAAAGATGTAAAATGTGTTTATGTAGCAATTGGACAAAAACAATCGACAATTGCTAATTTAATTAATCATTTAACTGAAGAAGGGGCAATGGAATATACAACAGTTGTTATGGCAGGAGCTAGTGATTTAGCACCATTACAATATATTGCACCATATACTGGAATTGCTATTGCTGAACAATGGATGAATGCAGGAGAAGATGTGTTAATTGTATATGATGATTTATCTAAACATGCATCAGCATATCGTACATTATCATTATTATTACGTCGTCCACCAGGTCGTGAAGCGTATCCAGGAGATGTCTTTTATTTACATTCAAGATTACTTGAGCGTGCAGCACAATTGTCAGATAAATTAGGTGGTGGTTCAATTACTGCATTACCAATAATTGAAACACAAGCAGGGGATATTTCAGCATATATTCCAACAAATGTTATTTCAATAACTGATGGTCAATTATTTTTAATGGCCGATATGTTTAATTCAGGACAACGTCCAGCTGTTGATCCAGGATTATCTGTTTCACGTGTTGGGGGAGCAGCTCAACATAATATTGTTAAAAAATTATCTGGTTCAATTAAATTAGAATTAGCACAATATCGTGAATTAGAAGCATTTAGTAAATTTGGTTCAGATTTAGATGAAGATACGATGAAAACAATTCAACGTGGTCGTCGTTGGATGGAAGCTTTAAAACAAGGAGTTGCTTCTCCAGTTAGTTTAGAAGATGAAGTAATAATTTTATTTGCTGTTAAAAATGGATATTTAGATGATATTGATGTTGAAAAAATTAAATCATTTGAAATGGAATTACGTAAATATCTACATACTAATTATGATAATGTTGTTAAGATGATTAATAAAGATAAAAAATTAACTCCGGAAATTTCAGATAAACTAAAAGAAGTTGTTACTAACTTCAAAAAAGAGTTTTAATGGCTACTTTAAATCAAACTAAACAACGTTTGTCATCAACTAAATCAACACAAAAAGTTATTAAAGCAATGGAGATGGTCGCATCTTCAAAAATAAAAAAAGCTAAAGGTAAAGCTTTAAATATTGATTTTTACTTTCAAGCTACATTAGAAGCTGTTCATACACTTTTTACACATGATGAACTAAAAAAAGCTTTAGATGAAAAATTAAGTGGTGAAAAAACATTAATTTTAGCAATTACTTCAGATATGGGACTTTGTGGTGCTTATAATAGTAATGTTACTAAAAAAGCATTAAAAGAATATCAAAATCAAGCAAGTGAAA